>NZ_JANSJL010000061.1:9307-14631 GCF_047502745.1 Synechococcus sp. F70.1 | reverse complement strand
TGCTCTGCGGCTTGGAGACCTACGCAACCACTGTCACCGGCTCCGTTTCTCGTACGCGCAGCTTTTCGCAGGGGATGGTATCCGTCAAGATGGAGCTGGCCATCATGCCCGTGTGGATCTCCAGCTTGGCTCCTGGTAGCGCCTCAAACAGCAACCGCTGCCCAGGAAATACCACCCGCTCAAAGTACCAGTTTTCGATATTTGTGATGCGAACCACTTGAATGGAGCTGGTTGCATTGATGTAGCTACAGGTTATTCGCTCTGCTTGTTTTTTTGCCGGGATCGCATCGAGGGTTTGCATAATTAGCTCACTAGCCTGCCTTGCTCAGCCTGTCATCCAGGCTAGCACCGTTTGGGGATCGCTGCAGTAGTCTGCGATACGGCGATCCCAATTGACAAAAATAAGTCCTAGAGGACTTCTGTATTTGATCTTACCGTTTGACTCCAAAACTCCCTTCGGAGGCGGGGCGGATTTGGGCAGGGATCCCTTCTCGAAGCGGCGCAATTGCCATAGAAAACCCTTAGGTATTAGTAGTCGAGATTACACTTTGGAATCAGGGCCCATTGAGGCTCGAGCCGGTCGCTGAGCTTGGCTGAGGTGGGCTGGGATCCCAGTTCAGGCCTTCTACCCGTAGCTCCAGAGCCCCTGACTGGCGCACCGGGTTGTAGTGCAAGCTAAGGCCGTAGGTGCGGCGGTCGTAACCCAGGCGATAGGTAAGGTCCACCTGCTGGCCTGACTGTAAATCCAGGGTGGTTTCAGCCCCCACCCGCAGCGGGCCATACAGCTGTTGCAGGAAGCCCAAGACCAGCTGCTCCCGCGTGGTGATGCGGTCAAACAAAAAGGGCGAGGCTCCCGCCAAAAAACCGTTGGAGTAGGTTACCCTCAGGCTGGTGTAGTCGAAGGTATCGGCCACAAAAGCCCCGAGCACGGCGTCGAGGCCGATACTGCCAGCAGTGTAGCTTTGGGCGCGGCCATCGGAGTAAAACGACTGGCTGCTGCTGACGCCGGTGTTGAGCCAGATCCCCTGTTCAATGGGCAAAGCGGAAAAGCGGGGCGGCGGATCTGAGGTTGTCTTGGAGGGCCGCCAGAGGGGAAAAGAGCGAGTTAGGGTTGCTCCTAGTTGCAGCCGAGCAAGCTGGATGCGCTCGGTGGTTCTGGCCAGGGCCAGAGCGGGATCGGTGTCGATATTGCCAAGTTGTCCCAGGGCGTCGAGGTAGTCGGCGGCTATGCGGTAGCTGAAATCCAAGCCGGTGTTGCCAAGGCGGAGGGTGGGCGAGCTGTAGCTGGCGCCAAAGCGATTCTCCACAATCTGGAAGCCCAGGCGCCCGCTGAAAAAACGCTCCCGATAGGCATAGGTGTAGGTGACTTGGCCGCCGTTGCCGGTGGTAACGCGGTGTTCGACCTGCGCCCGCAAGCGCCGGGCAAATTCCTCAAAGACGATCCCGCGGAGCTCGGCAAACAGCAAGGTTTGGGCACGCGGCTGCCGCCAGCGCAACTCCGCTCGCAGCCCGACTCCATCGCGGATTCCTTGGAGGCTCCCCCAGAGGCGTTGGGGATAGAGCTGCGGGGAAAACACCAAGCTGAGATGGGGCTCCTGCAGCAGCTCAATGTTGGCCTGCAGGATTAGGCCCCGCCGCAGTTCCTTCCGGTCGAAATCGTCGTAGAACAGGCTGACCGGAGGCTGGCGGTTCAAGGAGTCAAAGCGCAGCCGCAGGGGCAGGGGCAGAAAAAAGACTTGGTCGAAAGCCAATTGGCCAGCTTCGGCAATCAACAGGCTGGAACCATCCGCCTGCAAGGTAGAGGTCACTCGCGGGCTGCGGATCTCCAGCTCCGGCGGATCGAGGGGGTCATTGGTCAGCCGCACCTCTTCTCCTTCCCAGTTGTTGGCATCGAAGCGAATGCGGGTAGCGCGAAAGCGTACCAGCCGCTGAGGCGAGAGGGGCAGCGGAGAGCCGCTGGCCTGCAACTGGCCAATATCCACCTGCCCAAAAGCCTCTTCCAAAAAGCCCTGCTCCCGTTCAAAGTCGTACTCCAGCCGGGATCCCTGGATGCGCTGCTGATCCAACTCAATGGAAACGTTGCCCTCGGCCACGGCTCGTCGCTGCTGCAGCTCAATGCGCAGGCGGTCTGCCCGCAGCACCGAGCGGCCCAGCCGCATCTCCACATTGCCCTCAGCCAGGAAAACCTGCGCCCGCTGGTCGAAGGTTTGACGGTCGGAGCGCAGCCGTAACGTGCGATCCGCAAGGGCGTCGAGGGCAGTCGTATCCCCCGCCTGGGCGGCCGCCACCTGGCCTTTCTCCCCCTGGGCTGAGGTAGGAGCAGCCGTTGCCAGACCAAACACCCCCAAGCAAAGCCAGAGCCACCAAAACCCTTTCATGCTCCCCAAACCTGTGCAACGCTTCAGCCTAAGCTACCAGCTTGGGGAGGGTCGAGGGCGCGGTTGAGCTTGCCGCTGCGGTAGCCCTCCAGATCGAGGCTGACGTAGAGATAGCCAAACGATTGCAGGGTTTTAACCAGCGCTGCCAGGTCAGTTTTTTGCACGAACTCCAGGATCTGGTGGGGGGGCAGTTCAATGCGGGCAGTATCTTTTTCCGAGCGCACTCGCACCTCTCGCCAGCCCAAGCTGCGCAGATAGCGCTCAGCCAATCCCACCCGCCGCAGCTTCTCGGCAGTGATGACCTCGCCGTAGGGAAAGCGGGAACTGAGGCAGGGTTGGGCCGGCTTATCCCACCAGGGCAGACCCAAGTGGCGAGACAACTGCCGCACCTCCAGCTTGCTCATCCCCACCTCCGCCAAAGGGGATCGCACACCACGCTCCCGAGCTGCTTGCACCCCTGGCCGGTAGTCAGCCAGATCGTCGGCGTTGAGGCCATCGACCACGTGGTCGTATCCCTGAGTTTTAGCCAGCTGGAGCAGCGTGTCGTGCAAGTAACTTTTGCAGAAGTAACAGCGGTTAGGGGGATTGGCAGCATAGCGGGGATCTTGCAGCTCCTGGGTCTGGATGACCTGGTGGCGAATGCCGAGGTACTGGGCTTGCCAGATGGCCTCCTCCAGGTCTTCGGGCAAAAGCGCCGGGGAAGCGGCGGTAACGGCCAGAGCCCCCTCCCCCAAGAGATCCCAGGCCAGCTTGGCCACCAGGCTGCTATCGATCCCTCCCGAGTAGGCCACCACAACCCGCCCCATTTCGGCGAAGATCTGGACAAGCTGCTGAAACTTGTACTGTAGGACGGGGTCTAGCTCCAGCAAGGGGGTGGCAGAGCCAAGAGGTACGTCCATGAGGCTAGGGAGTCCGTAGGGTCTGGGCTAGAGCGGGGCAGATATTCCTCTTCCATTGTTTCCTGGAATTTTCTGACTTTCCAACGCTTCTGCCTCAAAGGCAAGGCAGTGAGCGGGCAATCTCTCTAGGCCAGTGGGCCACTGAGGCGGTAGGCTGGATGGCAGAGAGACCCCTGCCTCTCCTCTGGATCTTCTGCCCATGACTCTTCAGCTTGAACCTGCTAGCTCCGCAGAGGTGGCCCTCTATCAGCCCTATTACGCCGTCGCCCGCCGGCAGTACCTGCCGCTGGCGGTGGGTCTCTACAAAAAGGGCAGCCTAGAAGGGCAGCGGCCCATCGAAGGAGACAGGCCCGTCTCTTTCTTGGCCAGTTGGCCTGTATCGCCTCTGCCCTCTGATCTAACGGCAGTGCAGGTAATTTTCGATCAAGACCCGGAGCTAACCTATCAGGTCTCCCTAGCCAACTATGAGTTTGTGGACTACCTCATCGATGTGGTAGCGGCGGTGCAGCGGGGTCAGCCGCCGAGTTTCACCACCGCCTTTTACAAAAAGCTGATGCGGTATGAAGACTGACGCCAATTCTCCGGTTGCCGTCACCCTCTACGACACGACGCTGCGGGACGGGGCGCAGCGGGAGGGGTTGTCCCTGTCGGTGCAAGATAAGGTGCAAATTGCCAAGCTGCTGGATCGCCTGGGCATCCCTTTCATCGAAGGCGGTTGGCCAGGGGCCAATCCCAAAGACGTGCAATTTTTCTGGCAGATGCGGGAAGAGCCCCTGGAGCAGGCGGAGCTGGTGGCCTTTTGTTCCACTCGCAAGCCGGGGCGGCGGGCAGCCGAGGATCCCCTGCTGCAGGCCATCTTGGCAGCGGGCACCCGTTACGTGACGGTCTTTGGCAAGTCCTGGGATCTCCATGTTACGGAGGGGCTGGGCACCACCTTGGCCGAAAACTTGGCCATGATCCGCGACACCATCACCTACCTGCGCTCCCAGGGGCGGCGGGTGATCTACGATGCCGAGCACTGGTTTGACGCCTACCGCCACAACCCCGACTACGCCCTGCAAACCCTGGTGGCAGCAGCAGAGGCCGGGGCGGAGTGGCTGGTTCTCTGCGATACCAACGGCGGATCCCTGCCCCACGAGATTGCCGCCATCACGGCAGCCGTCTTGGCGGAATCCCATCACCTGGGGCATTTGCCTTTGGGGATCCACACCCACAACGACTCCGGCACGGCCGTGGCCAATGCTCTAGCGGCAGTCCAGGCGGGGGCGCGCATGGTGCAGGGCACCATTAACGGCTATGGGGAGCGCTGTGGCAACGCCGACCTGTGCAGCGTTATCCCCAACTTACAACTCAAGCTAGGCTACCGCTGTCTGCCCGAGGGAAAGCTGCAACACCTAACAGAGATCTCCCGCGCCATCAGTGAGGTGGTCAACCTGGCCCCGGACGACCATGCTCCTTTCGTGGGCCGATCCGCCTTTGCCCACAAGGGTGGGATCCACGTCAGCGCTGTTCAGAAGAACCCCCTGACCTACGAGCACATTGCCCCAGAGCAGGTGGGCAACTGCCGGCGCATCGTCGTTTCGGATCAGGCGGGGTTGAGCAATATCCTCAGCAAGGTGGCTGGCTTTGGGATCCGGCTGGACAAGTCGGATCCCCGGGCGCGCTTGATTTTGGAGCGGCTGAAAACTCTGGAGCTGCAGGGCTACCAGTTTGAGGCGGCCGAGGCCAGCTTTGAGCTGTTGGTGCGGGGCCTGTTGGGGCAGCGCTCCCACCCCTTTGAGGTGCTTAGCTTCCATGTCAGCGCCACCACCCGCTCGGACTGGAGCAGCAGAGACTGGGATCCCAGCGGCGAGGCAACGGAGGTGCAGTCCCTAGCAGCGGTGAAGATTGCCGTGCAGGGGCAGACGCGGGTGACAGCAGCCGAAGGCAATGGGCCGGTGGCGGCCCTGGATGGGGCGCTGCGCAAGGCCTTGCTGGAGTTTTACCCGCAACTGGAAGCCATTCACCTCACCGACTACAAGGTGCGGATTCTGGACGGCCAGGCGGG
>NZ_JANSJL010000061.1:0-9207 GCF_047502745.1 Synechococcus sp. F70.1 | reverse complement strand
GCCCGCCAGGCCTTGGCGCTGGGATCCCCCATCCGCGAGCGGGTCCTGCAGCGCTACGGCCAGGCCATTCAGGATCCCTCGGGAGAGCTGGATCGCCGAAAGTTGGGGCGGATTGTCTTTGCCGATGCCGCCGAGCGGGCCTGGCTAGAGGCGCAGATCCACCCGTTTGTCAAAGCGCGGCTGCGGGAGTTTCTCGAGTTCCACGGAGCGGCTGAGGCTCGGCCCAGTTACCAACGGTCTCTAGGGAATGTCCCTCCAGCCCTCTGCCTCATGATCCCCCTCCTCTTTGAAGCGGGCATGGAAAACTGGGCCAGCGAGATCTGGGTGGTGATCTGTACCCCTGAGCAGCAGCGGCAGCGCCTGGCCTTGCGGGATCCCCTCCTGACACCGGCAGAAATCGAAGCTCGCCTGGCCAGCCAGTGGCCTTTGGCAGAGAAAGTCCGTCGGGCTGACGTGGTGCTGGACAATTCTGGATCCCTAGCGGACCTGGAAGCTCAGGTGCACCAAGCGTTGGCTTCCCAGCAACCCCTGGCCTTGCCCCAGCAGGCCGGCTAGAGTAGCGGATGGGGATTGGTGGGTTGAGGGAGAGTCAATGCAAGCAACGACTGGCGGCAACAAGCCGGATAGCAGGGCAGAGTCCTGGTGGGCGCAAGCTTTGGCCGCGCGAGAGCAGGAAATCCAGGCTCTGAAGGAGCGTAACCGCCTGTTGCAAAGCCAGATTGACCTTTTGGAGTTGCGCCAAGAAAAGCAACGCCGACAGATTCGCAGCTACGAGGCCGAGATTGAGCAGCTCTACCAAGAAAAGCAGGTGTTGGAGCAGATCCTCCAAGAGCTGCCGCAGCTCTATCGGCGCAAGTTGCAGGCCCGCCTGCAGCCCATCCGCGAGCGCATCGCCGCCATTCAGGCAGAAAACCGCCGGCTTAGGCGGGAACTGTACCAGCTCAGCTACCGCCTGCAGGACATGGATCAATTGGATAAGCCAAGCTGGAAGCTGCCCCTGCCCCCTCTCCTTGGCCGGGGTCGCCGGGATCCCAAAGAGCCGCCAAAAGCTCTGCCGGTCCAGGAAGCCCCCTCTTCACCTCGCTCTTGAGAGTTCAGCAGCCAGAATAGGAGAGCATCTTGGCCGCACAAGCCCCAGGACGCGGCCGAGGCGCTGCCTACTTGGAGATCCGGGAAATGGCCGCCGCTGGCAGCTATGAGCCCCTGCACCTGAAATACCGCCCGCAGCGCTTTGCCGAGGTGGTGGGCCAAGGGGCAGTCGTGCAGACTTTGGCCAATGCCATTCGGCTGGGGCGGGTGGCGCCAGCTTATTTGTTCTGTGGGCCGCGGGGCACCGGAAAAACCTCCAGCGCCCGCATTCTGGCCAAGTCCTTAAATTGTGAGCAGGGGCCAACGCCGGATCCCTGTCAGGTGTGCAGCCAGTGCCGCGCCATCACCGCCGGCTCTTCTCTGGATGTGGTGGAGATCGACGCGGCCAGCAACACCGGTGTGGACAACATCCGCGAGCTGATCGAGCGGGCCCAGTTTGCGCCAGTAAATAGCCGCTACAAGGTCTATGTGGTTGACGAATGCCACATGCTCAGCAATGCGGCCTTCAATGCGTTGCTGAAGACTCTGGAGGAGCCGCCTCCCCGCGTGGTGTTTGTCCTAGCCACCACCGACCCCCAGCGGGTTCTGCCCACCATCGTTTCCCGCTGTCAGCGGTTTGACTTCCACCGCATTCCTCTAGAGGAGATGGTGGCCCACCTGGGCAAAATCGCCGCCCAGGAAGGGATCCCCATTACACCAGAAGCCTTGCACCTAGTGGCCCAACTTGCCCAGGGCGGGCTAAGGGATGCTGAACGGCTGTTGGATCAGCTCAGTTTGCTAGAGGGATCGATCACTCCAGAAGCGGTGTGGGACTTGGTGGGGGGGATCCCGGAACAGCAGCTTTTGGATTTGACCGATGCTCTGCTGGCTCAGAACGTAGAGGGGGTGCTGGCCCAAACGCGGCAATTGCTGGAGCGAGGCAAAGAGCCCCTGGTGGTGCTGCAGAGCCTGGCGGCTTTCTACCGGGATCTGCTCCTGGCCAAGACGGCCCCACAGCAACGGCAGCTGGCGGCTGTAACGGATCCTACCTGGGCAGCCTTGCAACAGCGGGCTCCTTGCTACTCGCTGGAGATGCTGCTAGCGGCCCAGAGCCACCTGCGCCACTGCGAACCCCAAATTCGCCAGAGCGGACAACCCCAGCTTTGGCTAGAAATTGCCCTTCTGGATCTGCTGGGCCAGCTGCGCCAGGGCGCCGTCCCGCTGCCGCCAATAGAGAGCAAGGGTGGCGAGCCGCTCTCCCCTGCCGATCCATCCCCTCCTCTCTCGCCTGGGGCTGTTGTCGGCCCCTCTGCTGCTGAGAGGAACCTCGATGGGAAAGTTGCCCAAGCTGACCCAGCCCTCGAAGAGCCACTCGCGTCAGCAGGACAGAGCCCTCAGCCTGCCGCAACAGCCTTCCAGAACCCCCTTTCCCCTTCTGAGGGTTCCCCGCCGCCAACGCCAGAGCCCAAAGTTCGCGATCCGGAGCCTGTCGCTTCCCCTGCCAAGCTGCTGCAGCCTCGCTGGGAGGAGTTCCTCAAGGGCCTCTCTCCTACTACCAGAGCCTTGCTGGGATCTGGTCAGTTGCAGCAAGAGACCCTCGTCCGCCTCAACGGGACAGAGACTTTGGAGATCACTCTTGCTTTCCCCAGCAAGGGCCTGGTGGACAAGGTGCGCAGCAAAGAAGCCGAGGTGTGCTCCGCCCTTTACAACCTGCTGCAGCACCCGGTGCGGCTAAAGCTAGTGGTGCAGCGCCCGCCTCGACCGCGTGAGGGGCATGTTGGCCAAGCCTCGGCCCAGGATAAAGCTCCACAACCTCCGCTCTCTCCCTCAAAGCTGGGGAACAGCTCTCCTTCCTCAGATCCCCGTCAGGCGGAGCCCTCAAGCCCATCTCCCCCTCTCAAAAACACTGCTCCAGCCCCGCAAACAGCAAGGCCACCCTTCTACGACCTGACCCACGAGCTGGTGGAGGTGGCCCACCGCTTTGCCGAGCATTTCAGCGGCAGGCTGGTGGATTTGGAAGGGATCCTAGCCACACCCGAAGAGGTAGCGGCAGATCTGTCTGCCCTGGAGGGATCCTCCGACCTGCCCACTGCTGAGAGCTACGGCCTACCGACAGCCCAGGCCCCTCCGGAAGAGGATTTTTGAGGTAGGGGAGCGTGAGGGGCAGTAATCTCCAGGGATCGCTTGGATCTCGGGGTATTGTCGGGTAGCTCCCGTGAGGGAGAGGGAAAGGATCATAACTGACTCTTGGGAAGAAGAAGCCGCCTTGAGCAACCTGTCAAATTGACTCCTGGATCCTTAGTCTTTTGGGTAGGACGGCGTTGAAGCTCTTGGCTTGTCTGGTTTGAATTAGGAGTAGGGGTAGCCTATCCCAATGCCTATCTAGGTTGGAGGAGCAAGGAAATGGCCCGCAAAAGGACGATTTTTAAGTTGGTTTGCTGTCTTCTGGGTGGCTGTTTGATCTTAGTGGCCATTGCGTTAGTAAGGTCAAAGATAGACAGACAAGCAGCCTTAAACGCTGAGTATCTTGTAGCTATTTCAGAGGAGATGGAGCAGGTTCGCTTTCAAGACGGCAAATATCGGCGGGGTTCCAGCCCTTTCCAGGAAGGTTTTCTTGTAGCAGAGATTCTAAACATAAGACGTGCTGACCTTAACAGTGACGGCTTCCGGGATACCATTGTAATTGCAGCAACAAATCAAGGAGGATCCGGATCCTGGATAAGCTTGTCAGGGTCGCTGGGCGGTAAAGAAAAACCTACGCTTATAGAGCCTGAGTCTCTTGGCGATAGGGTTGACGTTAGAAACATTTCAATTGAGCGCGGCTCTAAAGGAAAAGCTGCAGTTTGCTTGGAAATGCTTGTTCATGGCCCTAACGATGCCAGGTGTTGCCCTACTCAGAAACAGAGGGCGTGCTTTACACTTGCCGGGAAGAGATGGATTCTTATTTCCTAATCCCTTTGGAGTTTCTGCCGACTGCCATCTCACAACTTTCTGGAGAGGATATCGGTAGGAATTCTCTTTCTCGGGAGCTTGCTCTAGCTTTTGCTCAGAAATTGGCCCTCAGGAGGTGCTGCCAGCCAACTAGGAACTTCGAGTAAGCTCTACCAGAATGACTGGGATCGGACTGGTTTCCAACACGGCTTGGGAAGTGGATCCCACCAGCACTTGCTCCCAGCCGCGATGGCCCCGCTTGCCTATGACTATGTCGGTTACCTGCCGCTCTTGAGCTAGGGTTACGATGGTTTCTGCCAGGGGCCCCGAAGCCAGGCAAAACTGGTGGCGAATATCTGCCAACAAGCGCTGGGTAAGCTGCTGCAGCTCCTCTACTCCTTTCCCCTGCGGCTCGTCCGTTACATGGAGCACGATCACTTCCCCATCCACCCGCCGCGCCAAGTCGGCCACCTTGCGCAGCACCGCCTCGGCTAAAGGTGAGGTGTCCACTGCTGCCAAAAAGCTAACCCTGCCCTGGCTGCCCACCTTGGTGGGATCCACCTCTCCCTTTTCCAACAGCCGAGGGGCACAGACCTGAGTTAGCCAAGCCCCCAGGGGTGCTGTGGTCAAAATCGACAAGGCCGCCAGAGCAAGGATCGTCTCCCCGCCAGGGATCCCCTGGGCCAAGGGAATGCCGCCGATGGCTGCCTGCACCGTTGCCTTGGCCATGTTACCCGGCAGCAAAAAGAGCCGCTCCCGCCAGTTCCAGTTACTTCCCAGGGTAGAAAGCCACCAACCCAGGCCCCGACCCAACAGCAGGCTCAGGGTCAGCAGCAACAAACCCGGCAGGATCAGGGATCCCAACACCTGCAGATCCAGGGAAGCTCCCAGGAGCACAAACAGCACGATCTCCGCCACTGTCCAGAGGGCGTCGAACCCAACCCGCAGCCGCCGCGCTAGCGGCCCATCCAGCTCGATGAGGAAAAACCCCATGGCCATCACCGCCAGGTAGCCAGAAAAATAGGGCCATACCTGCGGCGCCAGCACCAAGCCCAGCGCCAGGCAGGCTGCCAGCAACACCTCCTGCGTGCTATTGCGGGTCCAGTTCTGCTGCACCAAAAGCGCCACCAAAACCCGCGCCGCCAGGTAGCCGATGGCCACGCCCAGCAGGATCTCCATCCCCACCTGGAACGGCAGCCACTGCAGCGGCGACAGCTCCAAGCCCAACAGGCGAACGTTTTCTGTAGATCCCTGGCCCAAGAGGCTCAGCAACAAGCTAAAGCCCAGCAGCATCAGTACATCGGAAAGAGCACTGCCGGTGAGAATGGCATCCGGGATCCCTTTGGCCACGCCCCAGCCCAGGCTTTTGAGGCGCAACATCCCCGGCACAATCACCGCTGGCGACTCTGCCCCAATCACACACCCCAAAAGCAGCCCCGTCTCCCAGTCCCAGTCCAGCCCCAGGATCCAGCGGCTCAAGAGCGCTACTGCCACCGCCTCACAGGCTGCCGGCAAAAACCCCAGCCGCAGGGCCACGGATCCCTGCTGGGCCAGCTTCTCGCGATCCAGCCCTAGGCCGGCTTTCATGAGGATGATCGCTACAGCCACCAGGCGCAGATCCCCGGCTGCTGCCAGCACCTCCGGAGACAAGACTTCCCTCAACAGGATCCCGACCAGAATCATCCCTAGCAGCGGCGGCATCCCCAATCGGCCCACGATCTGGCCAACAAAAAAGCCCATCGCCAAAATCCACAACCAACTGCCCAGCATCAACAGAACCTCTCTCTGCCGTCTGGCACCAAGGCAGGCTTTGCCAAGCCAAACGTCCTACTGGCGCACCGCCTGATAGCAACTCCCGGCAAGGCAGGAATACAGCTCTCCTGCCGCCCCTGTCAAAGCCGAGCGCCACCGCTGTACCTCCTGCCAAGTTTGGGTTTTCGAGGTTCTGTTTGAGGACAGCAGGACGTTGCGAGGGGATGGGTAAAGATTTGGCGGCTTCACTCCTAGGGCTGAGGCCTGCTTGCGCTTTTCGAATGTAGACCTTGGCTTGCGGCGGCTTAACTACGTCTGGTTCTTCCCCAGAGACGGAGGATAAAGTAAAGCTTCCAGCTCCTGCAAAGCTCGCTCTAGGTTGTCGTTAACAATCACGTAGTCGAATTCGTCTTTGGCCTCCAATTCCTTGCGGGCCTGCTGCAGGCGACGTTCAATGCTGTCTTCGGAATCTTGGCCGCGCTGGCGAATGCGGCGTTCAAGCTCTTCCAGAGAAGGAGGGGACAAGAAAATGCGAATGGCCTCTGGACACAGTTTTCTCACCTGGCGGGCTCCAGCCAGCTCAATTTCCAGCAGCACATCCTGTCCCTGGCTGAGTTTTTCAAAGACAATCTGGCGAGGGGTGCCGTAAAAGTTGCCTGCATACTGCGCCCATTCCAGCAACTCGCCGGCTTCAACAAGCCTGAGAAACTCCTCGCGAGTGCGAAAGTAGTAGTTGACACCTTCCTGTTCACCGGGACGAGGGGGACGGGTAGTGACCGAGACAGAAAGATACAGCTCAGGGTGGCGCTGGCGCAGGTGGCTGACCAGAGTTCCTTTGCCCACTCCACTGGGCCCCGTCAAAACCACTAGGCGACCGCGAGGAGTGAGAGATTGGGGTGCTCCTTGAGTCTGCCCAACCTCAGGGGAACCTGGCAAGGGGAGGACGGTAGGAGAGGCGGCCATAGCCATCGACAGAGGAAGGCTGGACGGTTGTTTGTTTGCTTTAGGATATCTTACTCCTCTCTTTGCAGGCTGCCTGTGAGGCTTTTACTCAAGTTCCTCCGGCACCCCGACTTTGGCAGTAAGGAAGCGGTTGGCAACGGTTTCCGGCTGAATGGCCGAGAGGATGACGTGTCCCGAGTCAGTGATGATGACAGCGCGGGTGCGGCGACCGTAGGTTGCGTCGATCAACTGGCCTCTTTCACGGGCATCGCTGATGATGCGTTTGATGGGAGCTGACTCGGGACTAAGAATGGCAATCACACGCCCAGCGGCGACGATGTTGCCAAAGCCAATGTTGATTAGGCGAGTATCCATGGGTGGTGAGCCAATCTAGCACCTGTCCGGCCAGCAGCCTTCATTCAGGCTAGCAAGTCAAACTGCCGCCTAGCATTGACCAGCAAGGCCCTGCCCTGCAAAGGTTTCTGCTGGGACGGCAAGTTCTCTCGAGCTTGAGTGGGCTGTCGGTTGGTGGAGCTTGGCCAGGACTAGTTCCCTGCTTTGCGGCCCTCAGCCTTCTTCCAGCCGTTCTATGGCTCCTGGAAATTGTCCTCAGAGTAGTAAAGCCTCGTCAATGTCCGCAGCGGTGAGGCGCGGCGTTTTGCCTGGCAACCACTAGAGGCTGGATTAGAGCAGGCCGCTAAAGGTAGAGCTGCCGCTGCCCAGCCGCTCCTGGCGATCGAAAACGCTGATGGTAAGCTGATGGGATCCCGTCTGGGTGACGGTAAAGCGGTTTTGGGTCAGGGTAAGCCCTGTTACCGTACAGGCAGTGGCTCCGACGAAGCAGCCGGGCAATTGGGAAGCGTCGAAAGCTCCCAGGGGGATGAAGTTGCCTAGCGGGGTGGTGACGGTAGCCAAAAAAGCGTTGGATCCGCGGATCCCGGCAGGAGCCTCGACGCGGAAGGAGATGACAAAGGTGGGGCTTTGCCCTATGGGGACAGCACGCGGGGAAAGATCGGTAATGGTGAGGGAGGGAGGGGGTAGGGGAGGCGGTGGGGGCAGGGGGCTACTGCCAGTCGTCTCCCCGCACCCTGCCAAAACAGCACCCAAGAGCAGCAGGGGGATCTGTCTGTCCATGCGCTGCGCAGGCTGCATAGGTTCTCCTTACCTTGAAGTTCAGGTTTAGGGCATCAGAAAACCTGGCTGGAAGCCGCTTATTCCCCTTGCAGGAGCCTTTGGCAGGCACTGGCAATGGCCCAGTCTTCCTGAGCTGAGATGACCAGGACCCGTACTGGCGCGTCACGGGTGCTGATGTCGCAGTTGCGCGGGGATCCAGCATTGAGAACCGGGTCAATTTGAATCCCCAAAAAGCCCAGGTTGGCGCAGGCCGCTGCCCGTACTGGCGCCGCGTTTTCCCCGATGCCGCCGGAGAAGACCAATGCATCCAGCCGATCCAGGCTCATGAGCATGGCCCCAATCTGGCTGCGCAGGCGGTGGATAAAGAGGCTAAAGGCCAGCTCGGCACGGGCATGGCCTGCCTGCATGGCTTCCAGGATAACTCGCATGTCGCCGCTCAGGCCAGACACGCCCTTCAGGCCCGATTCCCGGTTCAAGATCCGGTCTAGCTCCTCCACACTCATCCCCCGACGCAACTGATGGATCAAAATCCCCGGATCCACCGAGCCGGAGCGAGATCCCATCATCAAGCCCTCTAGGGGGGTATAGCCCATAGTGGTGTCGACGCTTCGGCCCCCGCGAATGGCTGCCAGGGAACAGCCATTGCCTAGGTGGCAGGTAATGAGCTGCAGCTCTTCCAGGGGGCGGCCCAGGATCTCAGCGGCGCGGCGGGCACAGTACTCGTGGTTGATGCCGTGGAAGCCGTAGCGGCGGATCCCTTGCTCGGCCCAGGCGTAGGGAAGAGGATAAAGGGCGGCTGCCGGGGGCATCTGCTGATGGAAGGCAGTGTCGAAGACCGCCACCTGCGGGATCCCGGGCAATAGCTGGCGCATGAGGCGAATGCCCTCAAGAGCAGGGGGGTTGTGAGCTGGGGCCAGGGGGCTTAGCTGTTCGATGGCCTGTTCCACCTCGGGTGTGATCAAGGTGGGCTGGTGGTAGAGGGATCCCCCATGCACCACCCGGTGGCCAATGGCTTTGATCTCAGTCGGCCCTGCCAGCAGGGATCCCTCCCCTTGCCAGAGGCTTTGAAAGAGAGGAGCCAAACCGCTAATGCCGGAGGGAGAGGAAAGGGCGGGAAAAGGCTCCCAGGGACCGCCCTGCCGCCGGACTTGAATCAGGGCCTGGTCGGGCTGGTAGGCAAAGTCCACCTGCGCCTGCCAAAGGGGGGTGGTCTCCACCGTACTCTCAACGGTTGCAAAGAGAGAGGATTTAAGGCTGCTGGAGCCGGCGTTGAGGACCAGGATGGGCACGGGACCCTCCTTCTACCAAAAAGCGCCGTAAGGCCCCGCCTTTGAAGGTGGGGATGTAAGGCGCAGCATTTTATCCAAGGTTTCCCCTGAT
>NZ_JANSJL010000060.1:25549-33357 GCF_047502745.1 Synechococcus sp. F70.1 | reverse complement strand
CCCCTGCGCCTGAACGGGCAGCAAGGATCCCCAGAACAAAATGCCGCCCAGGGAGCCGGCCAGACAAAGAGGGAAAATGGACTTCATGGAACCATTCCTCAAAAGTTTTGGGGTGTGAATTTTTCAATCCTCACTCTACTAGGCCGCTAGTCGGGAAAGCAGAGGCAAAAGCCCGCCCTCTTTTTCCACCAGCAGCTAGGCGCGTGGGTTGTCTGCGCAAGGGGCTTTGTCCTCCCCCGGCGCCTGTTAGCATCCTGAAACGGGATCCTGTTTGCAGACGTTGCCATGGAGTTTGTTACGCTTGCCGAGACGGGGCTAAAACTTAGCCGCGTGGGGCTGGGCACCTGGAGCATGACCGGGGATTGGTGGGGGCCAGCGGATCCCCAGGAGGCCTATGCCACCCTCCGCAAGGCTATTGACCTGGGCATTACGCTCTTTGACACGGCTCCGGCCTATGGCCGCGGCCTTTCGGAGGAGCTATTGGGGCGGGCTATCCGGGATGCCGGCTGTCGGGATCGCGTAGTCATTGCCACCAAGGCCGGCCTGCAGTGGACTAATGGCAAGGTGGTGCGCAACTGCAGCCTCAGTTGGCTGGCTCAGGATCTGGAAAACTCCCTCCGCCGCCTGCAGACTGATGTGATCGACATCTACCAGGTGCATTGGCCGGATCCCTTGGAGCCTCTGGAGGAGACCGCTGCCTTTTTCGGCCGCCTACTCCAGGAAGGAAAGATCCGCGCCATTGGGGTGAGCAACTTTTCTCCGGAGCAGATGGAGCGCTTCCGCCAGGTGGCTCCCCTGCACACGGCCCAGCCGCCCTATAACCTGTTTGAGCGCCAGATCGAAGCAGATGTCCTGCCCTACTGCCAGGCCAACGGCATTGCCACGCTAATCTACAGTCCCCTCTGCCGGGGGCTGTTGGGGGGAAGGCTGACTCCGCAAACCAAGTTTCCGCCTGGAGATCTGCGCAGCGGCATCGATCCCAAGTTTGGAGAGCCTCGCTACTCCCAGTACCTGCAAGCGGCAGAAGAGCTGAGCCGACTGGCGCGGGAGCGCTACGGCAAAACCTTGCCCCAGTTGGCGGTGCGCTGGCTCTTGGATCAGCCGGGGGTGAGTGCAATCCTATGGGGAGCGCGCAAGCGCCAGCAGCTGGATGACCTAGCCGGAGTTTGGGGCTGGTCGCTGGAGGCGGAGGCAATGCAGGCCATCGACGAGATCCTGCAAAGGCACGTCCCCGAACCCCTTCCCCCCAGCTTTATGGCTCCTCCTACCCGCCCAGGGATCCCAGCTTCCTAGAATTGTCCGGAGAATCTGAAATAGGACCTCGCATGGCGCTGCAAGGGGTAATCCTAACCTGGAGCGGCGTGGTGGCTGACGACGAGGAGCTGCACCTCTACGCCATCAACCAAGTGTTGCTGGAGGAGAACCTGCGCCCCTGGGATCTGGGATCCCCAGCGCAAAAAGAGCTCTATCGGCTACACCATCTGGGCCAACCGGATCGGGAGGGTCTCCTTGCCCTTTGGCAAGCCCAGGGACGGGTGCTCAGCCCCAGGCAGCAAGAAGGACTTTTGCAGCGCAAGGCCCTTTACTACCGGCAGGCGTTGCAGGAGCAAAAGGGATCTCTTCTGGTTCCCGGCTTGGCGGAGGCCTTGGAGAAGCTGGAGCAGCTACGGCTCAAGGTGGGCCTCTTGAGTGGTCACGCCGCTATCGAGGTGGAGGCTTTTTTGGAGCGCTTCCCCTGTCCAGCCCTGGCGCGGCTGACTCAGAACTTCCGCTACCGCGTAACCGGCGAGGCAGGGGATCCTCAGTTGCACCGTCTGCTCCTAGAGCGGATGGGGCTCTCCCCTCAGGAGTGCCTGAGTTTTGAAGCCACCTACGCCGGCATTCAAGCGGCTCGCTCGCAAGGGATCCCGGTGTTGGCTCTGGCCACTTTCTTCCCTCTACACATGCTGCAGCGGCGGGCCGATTGGGCAGTGGATGGCTACCCCCACGTGGAATGGGAGCGCCTCCAAACTTGGTTTGCCACTGGCCAAGACCGTCCTGCTGACCTTCCTACCAAGCCCTTGGCAAAAGGGTAAGAATCCCCCTAGGGCAGGATCAGCATGCCGTCCCCAAAAGAGTAGAACCGATAGCCCTGCTCGATGGCCTCCTGGTAGAGATCCAGCAAGCGCTGTCGCCCGATCAAGGCTGCCACCAGCATCATCAGGCTGGAGCGGGGCAGATGAAAGTTGGTGATCAGCCCCTGCACCACCCGCCAGGAATAGCCGGGGTAGATGAAGAGGTCGCTTTTTCCCTGCCAGGGTTGCAGGGCGCCGGAGAGGGCTGCCGTCTCTAGGGCCCGCACCACCGTTGTTCCCACCGCAATCACCCGCCTTCCCTGGGCTTGGGTTTCGCGAATAGTGTCCACCGTTTCTGCCGGCACCTTGAGCCACTCGCTGTGCAAGCGGTGGTCGGTTACTCGCTCTGCCTCTACCGGGCGGAAGGTACCCAGCCCAATGTTCAAGGTGATGTAGGCAGTTTGGACCCCCTTCTGGGCCAACCGCTCCAAAAGCTGAGGGGTAAAATGCAGGCCTGCGGTGGGGGCAGCCACCGAGCCGGGGTGTCTGGCCCAGACGGTTTGATAGTCTTCAGGTCGGACTCCCGCACTTGTCGGGTCAAGGGCACGGGCAGCTTCCAGATAGGGAGGAAGCGGGATCCGCCCCACCCGCTCCAGGATCTGCTCAAAGGCATCCGCCCCTTCCCATGCAAACTGCACCACCCGCCCGCCGGTCTCCGCGTCCACCGCCAGCACTGTGGCCGTCAGCTCAGCCAGCAAGCCCTGGTGATCCCAAAACCGGATTTGATCCCCCACCTTGACCCGTTTGCCCGGCCTGACCAAGACCCGCCAGATCTGCTGCTGAGGGGAGGTGTTGCCTGGGATCCCGGGCTGCTCTGGCTCGAGCAGCAAAACCTCTACCCGCGCCCCAAAAGCGTCCTTTCCCGGCAAGATCTTGGCTCCCCACAGCCGGGCCGGGATGACCTTGGTGTCGTTGAGAACCAGCAGATCCCCGCTCTGCAGGTAGTCGGGGAGGTCGCAGAAGCGGCGGTGCTCGTGCCTATCGGGGTACACCACCAGCATTCGCGCCTGATCCCGGGGCTCCACCGGCCTCTGCGCGATCCGCTCAGGCGGTAGGAAGTAGTCGTAGGCAGCAGTTAGGAGATCCGGGTTGGGCTCTTCAGCGCTCCCTGGGCTGGGTTCAACCTGGGCAGCTAGGGGTGGAAGAGGATCCGTCATGAACAAAAAGAGGTTGCCCAGACTTCAACCTCCAGCCTAGCTCTTTAAAATGGCGGTGGCTTCTTGTGGAGCTCTGCCATGTCTAGCGATTCCACGCCTACTTCTGCTAGGGAGTGCTCACCCCAGCAGGCGGAACTATGGCTACGAGGGCTGCTTGGCATTGCCTGGGCTGATGGAGAATACAGCCCCGAAGAGCAACGACTCATCGAAGATCTCATCCGCTCCGACTGGCCCGAAGAAGAGGGGAAAGATCTCGCTCCCCTCTCCCCCGAAGAGCTGGCGGCCCAGTTGCAGCCGGAGTTGCGGGAAGATTTCCTGCGCACGGCAGTGATGACAGCCGTTGCCGATGGGGTATATTCCGAGCCGGAAGATCGCTTGTTGCACCAATTGGCCACTGCCTTTGGGCTGGAGCTTCCCCAGCTCCATCTGCTCAAGGCTACGCTGGTCGACAAGAGGGCCACCTCGCCATCGCCGGCAAAAGCCCAGCCTGAAAGCGGCTATACCGACCTTTTGGCTCCCTTGCGCAAGTGGCTGGACGGCATCCAAGTCCGCGACGTGAGGGTAGCCCGCTTCTTATGCCGTATGATCCCTGCCCACTGCCCCTTTGAGCGGGATGTAGTGTTGTTTGGCCGCAAGGTGCTGCACATTCCCCCCATGTGCAAGCTTAACCCCCTCTACGACCAGGTGGTGGCCTTGCGCTGCCGCGCCCTCTCCTTCCTGGCAGAAGCTGGGGAAGACATTAGCCAATACACTTGATAGCCTGCGCTCAAGCAGGAGGAAGCCAACGCTATCTACTGGCCGCCGGCCCCTTAGGAGTAGGTTATGTCCGTCTCTCCCAAAGGGATTGCCTCTCCCCTAGCGGCTGCTTCTGCTCCCTGCAAGAAGGACTGCAGCGAAGCCTGAGCTTCCGCCTCCAACTCTGCTGGGCTGGGAGTTATCCTCTCGGCGGGCAGCCAACCCAACAAGGGCAAGGGCAAGAGGGTGGAGAGGTTGGTGATCACCAAAAGCAGCCCCAGGTGGCTGAAATTACTTTCGGTTACTCCTAGAGCGTGCATAAGCAGGGATCCCAGCTCCTGCGAGAGGAACCCCGCCAAATTAAAGGCCGACATGAGCAGGGCAAAAAAGGTGGCCTCGATCCCTGGCGGGCAAAGGCGGGCGGCCAGAACCAGCACCGGCATAAAGGCAATTTGCCCCGCTACTGTCAGCACCAGGCTATCCCCGAGGCTAAACCAGTGGTCGTCGAGGCCCCAAGCGCGGTTGAGGTGATAGACCAAGATCAGGCTGGTCAGGCCTAGCCCTGCGGAAATGACCGTCATCCAGCCAAAGAGGGGGCGCAGGGGGATGTGCCGCAGATACACCTGAAAGATTCCCACCCCCACCAAGCTGGCGACGCTAGTCACTAGCCGCACCTGGCCCAAAAACTCCGGACCAAAGCCGAGATCGTTGGTAACAAAGTAAAACAGCGCTACGTCGGCACTGGGAGTTGCCTGCCAGACAAACACAAACAGCAGCGGCAGGAAAACGCTGGGCTGCCGCAGGGCTTGCCACACCCGAGCTACCTGTTGCTGCAGGGGATCCCAGCCCAAGGCGCTAGCCACGGGCTGATCCTCAATGACCCAAGCAGCCAGGGCAATCAGCATGGGCAGCAGGGCTGTTAGCCCAAACACCACCTGGGGAGGATAGTGAGCCAAGAGCGCCCCCCCGGCATAGGCCGTGAGCAGGGATCCCAGAGCTGTGGCCCCCCACGTTAGAGACTGCAGCGTGCCCGTTCCCGCCCAGTCACTGCCCTGCACCCGCTCCACCACCAGCGAATCGACAATGACATCCCCCACGGCTACCGCCAGGGATGCCAAAACCATCCAAAGCAGGGCCAGCTCAGCCGTCGGCGCCCCCAGAGCCATCCCCAGCCAGGCCCCACATCCCAACAGCCCTGCCAGCAGGAGGTAAGGGCGGCGCCGGTAGCCTGCTAGCGGCAGCGTATCCGATAGGAGTCCATAAAGAGGCTTGACAGTCCAGGGGATTACAGCCAGGCCCATCAACGCCGCTGCCTGCGTTGGGCCGAGGCCCAGGTTATCCTTCAAGTAAAAGCTGGTGGCTAGCCGTGCCAGCCCCACTGCCCCCTGCACAAAATACACCAGCAGGATCCCAAACAGTTCCGGCGTCCAGCGGATCTCCTGGAGGGGGTCGAGCGCCGACTGACGTAAACGCTGCAGGAAGAGGAGGATCATGACGTCTGTGTCTTCTTACTGGCTGGGCCCTGCCCTGCAGGACACCTTTTGTTCCAGAACTTGCTGCAACAGTAGGAAAAGTTGGCTAAGAACTTCTTTACACTGTAACCTGCCTATTGGCCTACAACAGCAGCTCTCCCGCTGCCTGTCTTCCAAGGCGCTGGCAGCCCTTTTGGAGAAGCTGCCGTGGGTGAACCTGAACGACAATGCGAGGGATTTGAATCGCCCATGAGCTGGCAACGCCCTGATGGCCGCACACCTACCCAATTGCGCCCGGTTTCCTTCCAGCGCCACTTCACCCGCTACGCCCACGGCTCGGTGTTGGTTAAGCTTGGCGATACCCATGTTCTCTGCACCGCCACCGTGGCTGAAGAAGTCCCCCCTTTTTTACAAAACACCGGCCAAGGCTGGCTGACCGCAGAGTACCGCATGCTGCCCACCGCCACCCAACAGCGCCAGCCGCGGGAGACGCTCAAGGTCTCCGGCCGCACCGCTGAGATCCAGCGGCTGATTGGGCGCAGTCTGCGCGCAGCTTTGGATCTCCGGAAGCTGGGATCCCGCACCATCACCATCGATGCCGATGTGTTGCAAGCCGATGGCAGCACCCGCACCGCCGCAATTACCGGTGGATATGTGGCCCTGCACGATGCCATCACCTGGCTCTACAAGCAGGGGCTGCTGGATCCAGCGCAGGGGTCCCCTTTGCAACAGCAAGTGGCGGCCCTTTCGGTGGGGATTGTGCAAGGCGAGGTGCTGCTGGATCTCTGCTACGAGGAGGACAGCCAGGCCGAAGTGGACCTGAACGTGGTCATGAACGAGCAGGGAGCCTTAATTGAAATCCAGGGTACCGCCGAATCCGGATGCTTTGACCGCTCGCAACTGTTGCAAATGTTAGACCTGGCCCAGGCCGGCATCCAGAAATTGCTCCAGGCCCAGCGAGAGGCTCTAGACTTGTAGCCAAGGCAAGCCTAGCCCGGGCCCCGAAAGGGGGAACTGCTGTCCCGGCAGGGGGAGGGTGTGGCCAGGTTAATGGTTTGATGAAGGGGAGATAATGGGATAAAGCAGCCGCAAACTAAGGCTCTCTCTTCAACTGAGGTGAGTAGCTGACGTAGTCGCTGCTTAGGTAGCCTGAAGAGGCTAGGCCGGAGAGTTTCCCATGTCCCATTTTCTCTTGGCAGCGGCGGAACTGGCGCCTCTGCTCCGGCAGCAAGGTCGGCGGTTTACCACTGGCTATCTCCACCTTCACCATAGGGGCGAGGATCCCGCCGAGGGCACAGAGCCTTGGGTGCTGACCTACTACCACGGCCGGCTGCTTTTTTCCGCCGATCAGCCCCTCAATGCCCCGATCCTGCTGCGACGGCTATCGCGCTTTATCCCCCGCCTCAACCTGGACTGGCCCCAGCGGGTTATCCGTGTGCTGCAGCAGCGGCTGCTCCCAGACAACTCCCTGCCGGAGTTGCTGGAGATGATGACCGAGCTGGGCTTGATAAAGCCAGGCGAGCTGGAAGACGCCCTCTGGCTGAACCTGCTTGCCGATTTTGACCGCTACCTGTTCGAATGTGCTCCGCACCGCTCACGCGAACGGGTCAACCGCTATCGCCTCAGCGACGAACAGCGCCAGAAGCTCCACGCCCTCACCAAAGATGGCCAGTCGCTGGAGGCCATTGCCCAAAAGCTCTGTTGGGAAATGTGCTCCGCACCGCTCACGCGATCGCCTGGAGGTAGCTAGCCTCTTTGCCGCTTGGGCCAAAAAAGGTCTGGTGAGCCTGCAAACGCCTCCAGACTTGCTGCAACCCCAGCGCCGCACTCCCATAACCCTCTTGGCCGTAGACGACAGCGTCGTGATGCAGGAGATCCTGCGGCAGTACCTATCCCAGTAATGTGCTCCGCACCGCTAACGCGAACGCGTGATTACAACGGGCAACCCCGCCGAGGTGCTCCCCCTCCTGTTCCAGCACCGGCCTCACCTGCTATTGATGGACAATGTGCTCCGCACCGCTAACGCGATCGCCATGCCCGGGAATGTGCTCCGCACCGCTAACGCGAACGACGGCATAGAGCTCTGCCGCATCGTGCGCAGCCTGGAAGCGTTCAAGTCTCTCCCTATCCTGATGGTTACCTCGCGGGACAGCTTGCTGGATCGCATCCGCGGCAAGTGGTCGGGCGCAACCGGCTACCTGACCAAGCCTTTTAGCGAAAGCCAGCTCACTGCCGAGGTGAAGCGGCTCCTGGCCCAGGCCCAAGATCCCACCTCCCGCTCTCTCCGAGGAGCCCAAACCAACTCGCCCAGCTTATGGCTGGGATCCCTT
>NZ_JANSJL010000060.1:0-25449 GCF_047502745.1 Synechococcus sp. F70.1 | reverse complement strand
GATCAGGCCAAGGCTTAGCAAGCAGGCCAAGGAAGCCGAAGCATGTTTACGGGTCTAGTGCGCAGTTTGGGTACAGCTCAGTTGATCTCGTCTTCGCAGGTACGGGTTACCTGCCCAAAGCTGCAGCCGCAGTTAGCCTGTGGGGATAGCGTGGCGGTGGATGGCCTCTGCCTGACAGTGGTAGAGATCCTGCCCGATGGCTTTTTGGCAGATGTCTCGCCGGAAACCCTGCGCCGCTCGACCTGGGGCTGCGGATCCCCAGGGCCACGCCCAGTCAACCTGGAACCGGCGCTGCGGGTGGGGGACAAGTTAGGGGGGCATTTCGTCAGCGGCCATATCGACGGGGTGGGGCACCTCTGCGAACAAGCAGCCACCGGCAACGCCTGGGAGCTGAGCTTTGAGGTGCCGGCGGCCATCGGCCGCTACATCGTGCCCAAGGGCAGTGTGGCGGTGAACGGCGTCAGCCTGACCATTGCCGAGATCCGCCAAGGGGGATGTTGGTTTAAGGTGGCGGTGATCCCGCACACCTACCGCCAGACCAACCTTTCCCTGCTGCAAGTAGGGGATCCGGTAAACGTGGAGGCAGATCTCCTGGGCAAATATGTGGAAAAATTCTTGGGCCTGGCCCCGCCGGAGAGCAGCCTCTCCCTGGAGTTTCTAGCCGAGCACGGCTACGTCTAATCCCAGCCGTTCGCGTAGCGGGACGGAGTCCTTGCCCCCATGATCCCTCCCCAAGAAGCCGAACGCCTGCGCGGCGTCACTGTCTATTTGATTGGCATGATGGGCAGCGGCAAGTCCACCCTGGGAGCTGAGCTGGCAGCCCAGTTGCGCCGTCCCTTCTTTGATACCGATGCTCTGGTGGAGCAGGTAGCCGGCTGTTCGATTGCCCAGATCTTTGCCGAGCAGGGAGAAGCCCACTTCCGGGAGCTGGAGACCCAGGTGTTGGCGCAACTGAGCGGCTACACTCGCCTGGTTATTGCCACCGGCGGCGGCATTGTGCTGCGGCCCAAAAATTGGAGCTACCTGCACCACGGCCTCACCGTCTGGCTGGATGTGGCCCCTGAGCTCATTTGGCAGCGGCTGAGCCGGGATCCTGGCCAACGCCCCCTCCTGCAAACTCCCGATCCCCAGGCTGCTCTGCAGAGGCTCATGCGGGAACGAGAACCCTTCTACGCCCAGGCTGATGTGCGGGTGCCCATCCAGTCAGAAACCAGCCTGTCCCAGCTGGTCCAGCAGGTCTGGCAGGCCATTTGCGCCCGCCTGCGAGAGCAGCCGCCCTGCAACCCGTAGCAAAACCCCCAAAAATAGGAGGGGGAGGGTCTGGTATTGCAGCAGGGAGGGCAGGGTGGTACAGGCCAGGATTTTGTTTGCAGCAGCGGAAGCAGCGCCCTTGGCAAAGGTGGGGGGGATGGGGGATGTGGTGGGATCCCTGCCCGTCGTTTTGCGCAAGCTGGGGCAGGACGTGCGCATCATCATGCCCCTGTACGGATTTTTGTGGGACCAATTTGGCCCAGAGCCGGGGCAATACCCCCGCTCCAAAGACCCCATTTGGTCGAAGCAGGTCATGGGCCAGGTGGCCGATATCTACGAAAGCGTTTTACCCGGCACCGATGTCCCCCTTTACCTGGTCAGCCACTACTGCTTTGCCCCCCACCGCATCTACGACGGCGAGGACGAGTTTTGGCGCTTTACGTTTTTTGCCAATGCCGTGGCCGAATTTGCCTGGACCTATTACCCCTGGAGGCCCAACATCATCCACTGCCACGATTGGCACACCGGCATGATCCCGGCCTGGATGCACCAGGCTCCCGATATCGGCACCGTCTTTACCATTCACAACCTGGCCTATCAGGGACCGTGGCGCTGGCAACTGGAACGCATGACCTGGCTGCCCTGGTATTTTTCCGCCCACAACACTATGGCCGCCGGGATCCTCTACGCCGACCAGGTAACCACCGTTTCGCCCACCTACGCCCTGGAGATCCGCACCAGTCTCTATGGAGAAGGCCTCCAGGATCTGCTGGCTTGGAAAGGAGAACGCCTGTGGGGGATCTTAAACGGAATCGACACCGAGAAGTTCGATCCCCGCACGGATCCCCATCTAGCCGCCAACTTCAGCATCGACGACCTCAGCGGTCGAGCGGTGAACAAGGCCGTGCTGCAGACCCGCCTGGGTTTGACCGTCAACCCCGACGTCTTTCTCATGGGCATGGTGACCCGTTTGGTGGAACAAAAGGGGATTGACTTGGTCATTCAAACCGTGGAGCGCTTTCTGGCCTACAGTGACTCGCAATTTGTCTTGCTGGGCAGCGGCGAAGCCCACTACGAAGAGCGGCTCCGGGAAATGGCCCAGCGGCACCCAGGCCGAATGTCCTATCAGCAGGGCTATCAGCCGCAACTGGCCCAGTTAATCTATGGGGGAGCAGATGTTTTCTTAATGCCCAGCCGCTTTGAGCCCTGCGGCATTAGCCAGATGATTGCCATGCGCTACGGCTGTGTGCCCATTGTCCGCCGTACAGGGGGACTGGTGGATACGGTCAGCCACCATATTCCCAGCAAAGGGATCGGCACCGGCTACTGCTTTGACCGCTACGAGGCTCTGGACTTCTACACTTGTCTAGCGCGGGCTTGGGAGGCGTTTCAGCACAAGGAGACTTGGCAAGCGCTGCAAAAGCGAGGCATGGCCAGCGATTTCAGTTGGCACCGCTCGGCTTTGCAGTACCTGCGCCTGTACGAGCGGATTATGAACTTGCCCCTGCTGCCAGAAAAAGTTCCCTCCCAGGCTCAACCGGCTTCCCCGCCGTCTGAACAGTTGCCTCCTCAGCAACCGCTAGGGGAGGGGATCCCTGAGCTGCAGCAAAGCCCCGCGGAGTGAGGTAGAGTGGAACGGGTTAGCAAGGTTTTGAGGGTTACTTGCCAATGTTTCGACGGCCTCCTGCTGGTGGTCGAGCTGCTGCTCGTGGCCTTGCCTTCCTGCCCCGTTCTTGGGTACAGCTGGCCTTTGGCTTGTTGCTTGGCCTAGTGCTGGGTGTCGGTTCAGGTCTTTGGGCTACGGCTCAAGAAGTGCCCGCCCGCCAGCAGCTTATTCCCAATCCCCAGCAGTTTCGGGCCCTAGAACAACCCAGCAGCGCTCTCAGCGCGTTGCGAGCTGAACAGTTGGCTGCTGAGGCCAACGCTGCCATTCAGGCCCAAAACTACGACCGAGCCATCGAGCTCCTGCAGCAGGTGTTTAACGCCTACAACCAGCGCTCCAACTACCACCAGGATCTCTCCCGCGCTTTTGCTGGGATCCAAAACCGCATCTCCGAAGAGCAGCGGGAGCTGGCCCGCGTTGCCGCCCAGGCTCGGGATCAGGCCGCCTACGACCTGGCCGTGGTCTATCGGGCTGCCGGGCGCCCTGAGGAGGCCGTGGGCTGGTTGATCCAGGTCATCAAAAGCCAAACCCCAACCCGGGAGCTAGGCACCCAGGCCTACCAGCAGCTGCTGGAAATTGGCTTTGTTAGCACTCCTTTTCCCTAGGGCTTTTCTTCCAGATTGCGGTAGAAAGCCAGCGCCGTTTGCCCATAAGCCCGCTGGTCGACGCGCAGCAGGGATCCCACCTGCTCTGGCAGCTTTTGGCCGCTGCGATGCTCGACAATCAAGGTTCCACCTGGCTTGAGCAAGGGCGGGATCAGCGGCAGAAGCGGGGCGTACAGACCGGCGTCATGGGGGGGATCAAGATAGACGTAATCGAAAGGATCCAAACCCAGGCCGCGGCTGAGCAGCTTGCGGGCATCCCCCTGAATCACCTGGAAAGATTGTCCCGGCTGAGCTACCTTTGCCCAGTTGGCCTGGATGAGGCGACAGGCCGGCGCAGCGATCTCAATGCCGGCCACAAAGGCTGCCCCATGGCACAAGGCTTCTGCCCCTACCGTGCCGGCTCCACAGCAGAGATCCAGCCAGCGACAGCCCTTCACCTGCCCTCGCAAGATGTTGAACAGGGCTTGCCTCACCCGCCCAGGCGTGGGCCGAGTTCCCCGGCCAGCAGGGGTTTGCAGCGTCCGTTTGCCACTGATGCGCAGGCCCATCGGTTTAGGGAGAGGGAGTCGGTGTAGGCAACTGGACAGTCAGCCCACTGCGCTGGGCGGCGCGATCCCGCTCCATCTGGATCTGCTCCACCAAGGCTTTCGGCAACTGGCTAGAGGCCTGCAAAGCCTGGTCGAAAAGGGGAACCGCCTCCCGGTCTTGACCCTTGGCAACCAGGATTTGCGCCTTGAGGTAGTAAAGTTCGGGGTTGTTGCAGGAAACCGCAATTGCCCGATCCACCGCCGCCAGCGCTTCGTCATAGCGCTGCATATCCCGGTAGGCCAGCGCTTGGCCACGGTAGGACAAATACTCAGGCGCTGCTAGGCGAAATTGGTTCAAAGCCTTCTCCCGATAGGTTAGCAGCAAGTCGATATAGCCGTTGAGAAGATTGAGCTCCGGGTCGCTGCTGTCTACTGCCTGGGCGGCGCGAATGGACGCAAACAATTGGTTGAGAGTGGGCAACGCCTTAGGCAAGCCGAGCACTACCCCTTCCCGCACCACAATGTTGGCCGCTTCCAACCCATAGCCCACGCCCTCGTACAGGTTGCCCCGCAAGGGATCCGTCTTCTTCAGCTCGGCAGCCACCTGGCGGGTTTGGGTGGCTAACTGGGCAAAAGCATCCAGATCCCCCTCCTGGTAGGCCAGCGCCGCCAGCAGGGCGTAGACCATCGGCTCCTGGGGAGAAGCTTGTCTAGCCTTCTCTAGCTTCTCCCGGCTCTGCGTGTAGCGGCCTGCGCAGAAGAACTCCTCAAAGGCACTAGCCACCTCTGGCTTGATGGGGCGGGCATTGGCCCCACTGCGGAAGGGATCCTGCGCCCAAACCGGCCCAGCCGCTGCCCATACCCAACACAGGATCCCTACCAGCTTGCTTACTCTGCTAAACCTGCGGCTTTTCATCCCCACGCCCGGGTCAATGCCAGTTTGACCTGCTTTTTACCGCAGCAGTTGGGCAATGGAGGCAATGGCTGCCTCCTGGACCAGCTCATCCGTCTCATGGGCCAGGAGCTCGTGCAAAGGCTGAAGGGCGCGCGGATCCCCAATCTGACCAAGGGCACGAGCTGCCGCCTCCCGCACTGCCGGCTCCCTATCCGCAAGCTTGGTCAGCAAAGCCGGCACCGCCTCAACCGCCCGCATCTGCCCTAGACGGTAGATTGTTTGCACTTGGGCCTCCAGAGGAGTTGCCGCCAAGCTAGGCTCGTATCCAGAACCCTGATCTACCGGGGCAATAGCCGAGAGAGCCTGCAGAGCCTCCAGGGCACGATACCGCTCCACCCCGTTCAGGTGCGGCAGTTGAGCCAACAGGTTGTCAAAAGCCTGCTGCACCGGATCGGCAGCTGACGCCTGCTCAACGATGCGGGCAAGGTTTTGGTTGGCCTGCAGCTGTTGCCAAGACTGGAACAGGGTTAGGCCGGCAACCACCAAGGCAGCATCGGCCAAAATCGCCAGCAGCGCCAGGCCACCCCAGATTTTGCTGCGACGGCTGAGCTTGCGGATCTGCTTATCTACGTAGACAAAAGCCTGGTGCTGCCGCTCCCAAAAATCGGGGGCTACCTGCAGGGTTTGGGCGCTGAGATCAGGGGACAGAAGGTTTTCCTCACGGGCCACCTCCAAGCTTTGCAGCCTCTGGTTCAACCGAGAAAAGTGCCTTGTCCAGAGCCACGTAAACATTGGATCCCACCCTCTCTCCGATCCTGCCACTAGAAGCAAGCCCGCCTGACACGGCAAGCTAGAGACCCTGCTCGCATCCCGTGTCAGGAAAAGTTTGCCGCCTTCCCCCTGCCGACGGGAGAACCTAAGCGCCAGGATAACAAAAGCTTCTGCCCCTCACCAGCCAGTCTTTGCAAGTTGCAACCCTGGCGGTTCAGGATGCTAGCGAATGGTCTGGGGTTGGGGCTGCGTACGGCTTTGCAACCGGGAGGAGCCGCCAGAGTGTACTGCCTGCCCGCCCCTACGGGATCCAAACCCCCGCATTAATCGTCTTGGGGGAGGTTTCGACGCCAGGCCGTTTGGCTCCATTGCAGTTGTCGCAAGATCCCGCGCAGCAGGGCCACCTCGGACACGGTCAAGCCGGCGCGGTGAAAGAGGGCGCGCAGCTTGAGCATCTTGCGGCGGGCCGTGTGGGGATACAGGTAGCCAATTTGCAATAGCAGCGCCTCCAGCTGGCCAAAAAAGCCCTCCAGCAATTCGAAGGGAGCTGGCTTGGAGAGGCCAGGGCTAGGCGGAAGCGGCGGATCTGGGCAAAGGAGGGTGCGCAGCTCGTAGCAGCAGATGCCCACCGCCTGAGCCAGGTTGAGGGAAGGGTAGGCCGGATCGGTGGGGATCTGGATTTGGCGATGGCAGAGGGCCAGCTCTTCGTTGCTCAAGCCCTGATCTTCAGGGCCAAACACCAAAGCCACAGGACCGGCGGCCAGTAGCTCGGGAAAGGCTTGGCGGGGAGATTGAACTTGCCACTCGGGGGGGTAGGGCTCGCGGCGGCCTGCAGTCCCGAAGACCTGGACACATCCCTGGAGGGCCTCCGCCAGAGTTGGCACTTGCCGGGCTTGGCGGAGCAAGTCGGCGCCATGCACAGCCATGGTAACTGCTTCGGGATCAAGGGGATCGCAGCGGGGATCCACCAAGACCCACTGTCGCAGACCCATGTTTTTCATCACGCGGGCAATGGCGCCCAGGTTGCGCGGCCCCACTGGTCGCACTAGGACAATCCGCACCTGGGCCAATTGCTCCTGAACCCTGGGGGAGGGTGTCTGCATCGCCTGGGGTTACGGATAGAGTAGAGGAACTAGATCCTGCCACAACTAGCCCTATGGGATCTGCTTACCGCTGCTGGCTAGGCCTGCTGTGTTTTGTGCTGCTGGGGCTTTGCTGGGGATCGGCGGCGCTGGCTGCGCAGGAAAGACTGTCCTCCACCTTAGAGCCGGCCCAGGGGGTTTCTCTAGCGGAGGCGCGACAGCGGTTGGAAACCATTGCCGAGGCGATGCGCTCAATTCGCCTTTGCAACCGCCCCAATTGCCGCTACCGCGATATTTCCGTCGAGGTACATCCCATAGCAGGAGCCGAGCCCCCGGAGTACGAGGGCAGGATCGACGCCACTATCGACCGTCCCTCTGGCAGCTTTGACAGGGCCCGCTACCGGCTGCGATTCCAGGGAGGGCGTTGGCAGTTGCTGGGAGGCGAAGAGGTGTCCGATGTCTCCTCCTTCTTCTTCGAGGGAGATAGCTACGAGGTGTTCAGCGCCTACGGCACTCGCAGTCGCAAAGCCAGATTGGCAGACGCCAGCAGCAGCCTGCGCGTGGGCTACCGGGAGCTGTACTACCGGGTTTTCGACCAGGGCCAAGAGCGTCTTGCGGCAGGAGCCCCATGAGAAGTCAACAGCGCACCTTGGCCAGCTCTATTTCCCTAGAAGGCGTCGGCCTGCACACCGGCCTGCCGGTCCGCTGCAGTCTCCACCCGGCCCCCGCTGGCAGCGGTCGGGTCTTCGTGCGGGTGGATCAGCCGGGCTCCCCTCCTATCCCTGCCCAGGTGGGATCCCTAGCTCCTGCTGCCCTCTGCACCCGCCTGCAGCAGGGATCTGCTCAGGTGCAGACGGTGGAACACCTCCTAGCTGCCCTTTACGTTCTGGGCATCGACAACTGCCGCATTGAGGTAGAAGGGCCAGAGCTGCCGATCCTCGATGGCTCGGCCCTGCCCTTTGTGGAGGCCATTGTCCAGGCCGGGATCTTGGCCCAGGAGCAACCCGCCCTGGTGGGCGTGGTTCAAGAGCCGGTTACCGTCTGGGCAGGGGAGGCTTTTGTCAGTGCCCTGCCCCACCCCGAGGCCCGCTTTACCTATGGCATCGAGTTTGCCGACTCTCCCATTGGCCAACAGTGGCTAAGCTGGAGGGAAGATAGGCCGGATTTTGTCTGCTCCATCGCAGCGGCGCGTACTTTTTCCCGCCAGCAAGATGCGGAGCTAGCCCGCCAACAGGGGCTAATCCAAGGGGGCAGCCTGGAAAACGCCATTGTCTGTACTGCAACCGCGTGGCTGGGACCCCTGCGCTACCCCGATGAGCCGGTGCGCCATAAGCTGATAGATTTACTAGGAGATCTCAGCCTGTTGGGCTGCCGCCTCCAGGGGCACATTGTAGCCTACAAGGCGGGGCATGCTCTGCACCACCGTCTGGCCAAACAGTTGCTAAGGAGCGGATCCCTCCAGATTCAAGCGGAGGCAACACCAGAAAGGGATCCTGGCTGCCACGGCAAGCTGGCCTCTCTCCTGCAGTCTTGACAGGATGCACTGCCCGCTACCGTGGGACTAGGCCATCTCCCCTCTAGGCTTTGAGGTTTGTCTTCCAGCTCTTTTTTGGGTTTGCCATGTCCTCCGACGTCTGTCCTCCTCCCCCTCTCTCGGCTGAAGCAGCGGCTCAGTTGGCAGCTGCTCCCCCCGTTTTCACTACAGACCAAATCCTGGAGATTCTGCCCCACCGCTATCCCTTTTTGCTGGTGGACCGCGTGGTGGAGTATCTCCCAGGGCAACGGGCAGTGGGCCTCAAAAACGTCACCTTCAATGAGCCTTTTTTCCAGGGACATTTTCCCAACCGCCCCATTATGCCCGGTGTCCTCATTGTTGAGGCCATGGCTCAGGTGGGAGGGATCGTCCTGACCAAGCTGCCGGATGCAGCCGGGCGCCTAGCTCTTTTTGCCGGCATCGATGGGGTACGCTTTCGCCGCCCCGTCCTGCCTGGAGATCAACTGCTGCTGTCAGCTGACCTGCTCACCATCCGGCAAAAGCGCATCGGCAAGATGTTCTGCCGGGCTCAGGTGGGGGGGCAATTGGTTACTGAAGGCGAGCTGATGTTTTCCTTGGTGGACTGAGTAACCTGTAGGAAAGCCTCACCGCGCCCCTCCAAACCATGCTGCCTGTACGTCCCCGGGAAACGGTTTCCATGTTAACCCGCGATGGGATCCAGCTGGACGCGGATATCTATCGCCCCGAGGGGGAAGGGAGCTATCCGGTTTTGCTCATGCGGCAGCCCTATGGCCGGGCCATTGCTTCGACAGTGGTGTACGCCCATCCGCGCTGGTACGCAGCCCATGGCTATATTGTGGTCATCCAGGATGTGCGTGGGCGAGGCACTTCCAAAGGCTCCTTCTACCCCTTCCGCCACGAAGTTGAAGATGGGTTCGACGCCGTCAGCTGGGCGGCTGCTTTGCCAGGGAGCAACGGCGTGGTGGGTATGTACGGCTTTTCTTACCAGGGCATGACCCAGCTGTATGCCGCCTCCGCCCGTCCCAGCGCTTTGAAAACCATCTGCCCGGCAATGCTGCCCTACGACCTTTACGCGGATGCCGCCTACCCTGGGGGAGCCTTTGCCTTCTACAACAACCTCAGTTGGGCCCTGCAACTGGAAGCCGAGGGAGCACGCCGGCGGGGAGATGCCAGTGCCTATCAGGCCCTCTTCAAGGCGTCGCGCAACCTGCCCCTCCACGACCCTATCCCCCTCAAGCCGGGCGTGCTGCAGCAATATGCGCCCCAGTCTTATTACTTCGACTGGCTGGATCACAGCGAGCCGGACGACTACTGGCGCCAGCTCTCCCCTCGGCTGGAGGCGGTGGACCTGCCAATGCTGCACATTGCCGGCTGGTTTGACAGCTACCTGAGTGGCAGCCTACGCCTCTACAAGGAGATGAGTGCCCGCAGCCAAAACCCCCAATACCTGGTTGTCGGGCCGTGGGCCCACCTCCCTTGGGGGCGCAGGGTGGGAGCGCTGGATTTTGGCCCTGAGGCCGTCAGCCCCATCGATCGGCTGCAGGTGCGCTGGTTTGACCAATTCCTCAAAGGCAAGGACACAGGGATCCTCCAAGAGCCGCCGGTGCGCCTGTTCGAGATGGGCTCCAACCGCTGGCGCACCCTTGAGGCCTGGCCCAACCCTGAGCCAAAAGCTCTTTACCTGCACAGCACTGGCCTAGCTGCCCTTTCCGAACTCGAGGGATCCCTCCGCCCGGAGCCCCCGCCGAGGCAGCAGTCGGATACTTTTGTTCACGATCCCTGGCGACCGGTACCGGCCCTGGGGGGTCACCTGGTTTACCCTGCCGGACCCCAAGAGCGCTCCGCTGTCGACTGCCGCACCGATGTTCTTACCTACACCACTCCCCCTCTAGAAACCGACCTCCTCCTGGCGGGGGACATCACGGCAGAGCTCTACGTCGAGGCGGACAGCCCCAGCTTTGATCTCTGCGCCGTGCTCTCGGTGGTGAGGCCGGATGGCCAGGTGTATAACTTTTCCCAGGGCTACCGCCGTCTGCGGGATCCCCAGCCCAATGTCCCCATTGGGATCCCCTGTCAGCCCACCTGTATCCGCATTCCCCGTGGCCACGCTCTACGCCTTAGCCTAAGCGCAGCCTGTTTCCCTGCCTACCCCGTTAACCCAGGTACAGGCCAGCGGGAGGAGCGGCACATGGAAGGCCGCATTCTCACCCTGACTCTTCACAGCGGCGGCAACACGCCTTCGCGGTTAATCTTGCCCGTTCTTGAGGAATAGTGCGGCTTTGCAATCTCTGCTTAACAAACGAAAATCAAACGCTAGGATGAGACCAGGTGGGCAAAAGAGCGCCATGTTGCAGGACCCAAAGCTAATCCGGCACTATCAAGCTCTAACCGATGCGCTGGTGGACAGTTGGCATCGCGGCTATCAGCGCATTGACGAGCTACGGCTGCTGGTGGACGGCTACCTGCTGGCCTTGCGAACTGGCAAGCAATTAGAGCCCTTTGAGATCTACCGCCTCGAAGATGAGGTCAACCGCTTCCTCTACGATCCCTCCAACTTCAAGGAGCCGGAACTGGAGCCGGAGACGGAGAGAACGCGGGGTTACTAACTTATCGACCAGTGGGCTGAGACCAGTCCTATGGCAGTCTGGGATACCCTGGCCACTTCCCGACGCCCGACTCTATTGGGATCTGGCCTCGGCCTGGGAATAGCCCTGACCCTCTGGTACGGGGCGTTTGGCTACCACGTACTGCAAATTGGGATCTGGCTGCTGAGCATTTTGCTGGTGGGGCTGGTATGTGGCCCAGTTTCCCCCGGCTCAGCCTCCTTGGGAGCCGACGCGGCTGCGCTGGCGCCAGGAGCTGCTGCACCTGGGGCTGTTGGCGTTGGTTTTTGCTCCCCTCTACCTCTACGACCTGGCCAACATCCCTTTTCAAATCAACACCGACGAGATTGTCATCACCTCCATGGCTCGTCGGGCTTCCGGGGTGCGCTACCCCGATCTCTTCGGGCTGATGCCAGAGTACTTCTATTTCCCCCGCTTTATGTTTAGCCTCTTTGGCGGCCTGACGCGGCTGATGGGAGGAGTCACCCTGGTCAATGTGCGCACGGTGCATGCCGCCTTTGGGGTGATTACTATTCTGGTAGCCTACGGGTTTTTTCGGTCGTTCTGGAACTCCCGGCTGGCCTTGGCAGGAGCGGCCCTTCTGGGATCCAACCACGCCTTGTTAGGCATTAGCCGCATGGCCATGCGGGAAAACCTGATTGTGCTGGTGGAGTGTGCAGCTCTGGCCTTGATCTTAAAGGGCATGCGGGAAAAAAATCCCCTGCTTTTGTATTTGGGGGGAGGGGCAGCGGCCTTCTCCCTCTACGGCTATTTGCCAGGGCGCGTGGTGATCCTGTTGGGACTCCTGTTTGGCGTTCTGTACTTGCTCTTGGGGCGGGAGGATCTGCAGGCCAACCCCGTTTGGACCCTAGCCAAGCTGACAGTGCCGGCAGCGCTGGGATTTTTTCTGGTGGCCGCGCCCATTCTGGTAGCCACCGCCACTGCCCCCCCAGAAAGCGCCGAGTATGCCCGCCAGCAATTTCTCTTTTTCCCCGAGGGGCGGGCGCTGCAGCAAATGTGGGTGAACGCGGCTACGCCGGCAGAGGGGGTGTGGCGCAACATCCGCAATGGCCTGAGCATGTTCAACGACCCCAGCCAGCACGACCGGGGCTATATCTATCCCAACTACGGCCATGCCTTTGTGGATCCCTTGACAGGGATCTTGATTTGGCTAGGGCTGGGATCTGGGCTCTACCGCGTCCTCAGGGGGCGCAGCCAGCCCCACGACTGGCTCTGTATTGGCAGTTTCCTGCTTCTTTACCTGCTCTTTAGCCTGGCTATCACCAAAGCCCCCAACTATACCCGCCTGCTCGTGATCCTGCCCTTTGTAGCCTACCTAACCCTGGAAGGGATCCAGACGCTGGCCGCTCCCCTGAAACGTTGGGGATCCACCGTAACAGCAGTAGCGATGGCGGGCACCGTCCTCCTCATTGGAGGCTGGAACTTGGCCATTTGGGGCGACTTTGTCCACAAGGGCTCGACGCAGGGCAACGATGTGGGAGCCACCGGGCGTTACGTGGCCGCTCGACAGAGGGATCCCAACCACCGCTTCTATTTGGCTGCTAGCGCCGCCTACCCCTATTTCAGTTGGGGAGAGCCTGCCTACTGGCAAAGTTGGATTCAATTTTTTGCCGGGCAAGAACAAGAGGTGAAGGTTTTTCCCCCCGAGACGTTGCTTAGCCAAGACCTAGAGCCGCCGTTTACCCTGTTTATGAACGAGGGGGTATGGGAGCAGCAAGGGGCAGCGCTGCGGCGGCGCTTTCCCAAGGGGCAGTTGCATCGGATTCCAGCAGAGCGAGGGCTGTGGGCCTTTGAGGTGGCGGATCCTTAAGACTATGGCTGCTCTTGCCTGTCTTCTGAAGGCGTCACCTTCTCGGGGCTGGGCCTAGGAAGGGATCCCTGCAGAGGAGCCTGGCTTGGCAATCCAGTAGCCGCACTGGTGCTCCCCGTTAACTTGCCAGCTGAGGCGCTCCACCCGACAATCGGGCAGAGCGGCGGCAAACATCTCCAGCTCATGGCCGCAGACGCTGGGAAAACGCTGGGCAATCTGGGCAATGGCGCAATGGTGCTCCACCAGGACGTACTGCTCGACATACTGCTCAGAGCCTTCTGCTGGCCTGGGGGCAGCCAGGTGGTTGGGATAGGGGTAGTACTCGGCCATGTAGCCTTCTGCCTGGCGCAACTGTACCAGGCGCTCTAGCCGCTCGGCCAGGGATCCGGATCCCATCTGGGCTTGGTACTCCTGGGCTTTGCGTTGCCACTGCTGCTGGAGCAGGGATCCCATCTGTTCGGCTCCCAAGGTTTCGGCCAGCGTGTTGAGTAGGCCCAGGGCAAACTCGTCGTAGCGGGCAGGGAACTGCGCTTCCCCCTGGGGGCTAAGCTGATAGAAGTGCTGGGGACGGCCAAGGCCGCTGGGTTGAGCGACATGGCGGATCAGTCCCTCCGCCTCCAGATCCTTGAGGTGGCGGCGAGTGGCCTGGGGAGAAATGCCCAAGTGCTCTGCTAGGGTTTGGGCAGTAGCCTGTCCTGCCTTGCGCAGGTAGATCAAAATAGCCTGCTTACTGGAAGTAGGCTGGGTAGCCTGGCCGGCGATCCTACGTGCTCGGTTCACCGTTGTCCTCCTGCCTATTTTGACAACGGGATCATTGCTAAAGTAACTTGAGGATTAGTTAAGCAACAACTATGTTGTTTTAGTTGGCCGTCTGTTCTTGCGCGCTTCTAATCCCTACTTGAGAGCCACCCATGTCTAAGAGCGTCCGCGCCCTGGTTAACCAGCCCTACAAGTACGGCTTTGTTACCGACATCCCTTCAGAATCCATCGGCAAGGGCCTAAACGAGGACATCATTCGCCAAATCTGGGCCAAGAAGGGGGAGCCGGACTTCATGCTGGAGTTCCGGCTGCGGGCCTACCGCCAGTGGCTGAAGATGAGCGAGCCCACTTGGCCAAACGTGACCTACCCCCCCATTGACTACCAAAACATCGTCTACTACTCGGCCCCCAAGGTGCGGGAGAAGAAGAAGAGCCTGGACGAAGTGGATCCGGTGCTGCTGGAGACTTTTGAAAAATTGGGGATCCCGCTGTCTGAACAGAAGCGACTGGCCAATGTAGCAGTGGACGCCATTTTCGACAGCGTCTCGGTGGCCACCACCTTCCGGGAGAAGCTGGCCAAGGAAGGGATCATCTTCTGCTCCATGTCGGAGGCGCTACGGGAGTATCCCGAGCTGGTGCGTAAGTACCTGGGTACGGTGGTGCCTATCGCCGACAACTACTACGCGGCGCTGAACTCGGCGGTATTTAGCGACGGCTCCTTTGTCTACGTGCCCAAGGGGGTGCGCTGCCCCATGGAGCTCTCGACCTATTTCCGTATCAACAACAGCGAGTCGGGCCAGTTCGAGCGCACCTTGATCATTGCCGACGAGGGATCCTACGTCAGCTACCTGGAGGGCTGCACGGCCCCCATGTTCGACACCAACCAACTGCACGCGGCGGTGGTGGAGCTGATTGCCCTGGACAACGCCGAAATCAAGTACTCGACGGTGCAAAACTGGTATGCCGGCGACGAAAACGGCAGGGGCGGCATCTACAACTTTGTTACCAAGCGCGGCCTCTGCCAGGGGGCCAACTCTAAGATCTCCTGGACGCAGGTGGAGACTGGCTCCGCCATCACCTGGAAGTATCCAAGCTGTGTGTTGGTGGGGGAAAACTCGGTGGGCGAGTTTTACTCAGTTGCCCTGACCAACCACTACCAGCAGGCCGATACCGGCACCAAGATGATCCACATAGGCCGCAACACCCGCAGCCGAATTATCTCCAAAGGGATCTCGGCGGGGCACTCCAGAAACAGCTACCGCGGCTTGGTGAAAATTGGGCCGAAGGCAGAGGGCGCCCGCAACTTTTCCCAGTGTGATTCGCTGCTGATTGGGGATCAGTGCAGCGCCAACACCTTCCCCTACATTGAAGTGCAAAACAACACCGCCAAAGTGGAGCACGAAGCCTCAACCTCTAAGATTGGAGAAGAGCAGTTGTTTTACTTTCAGTCGCGCGGCATCTCTGCAGAGGATGCTGTGTCTATGATCATCAGCGGCTTCTGCCGGGAGGTGTTTAACCAACTGCCCATGGAGTTTGCCGTCGAGGCAGATCGCTTGCTGAGCTTGAAGCTAGAGGGATCCGTTGGCTAGATCCCCAGCAAGCTGAATTGGCCATTGCCGGCTTACTTTAGCTAGCTGCGCGATCCCAGGGTGAACGCTCGTCCGGAGTTCATTCAAGAGCAACCGCTGAGATGATCCGAGAAAACAGCCCTGTCATTTTATCTGTCCGCGATCTCACCGCTGAGATCGACGGCACCCCTATCCTCAAGGGGGTAAACCTGGAAGTTCGGGCCGGCGAGATCCACGCCATCATGGGGCCAAATGGCTCTGGGAAAAGCACCTTCTCCAAGATCCTGGCCGGCCACCCGGACTACCGGGTAACCGGGGGTGAGATCCTCTATTTGGGCAAGGATCTCTTGGCCATGGAACCGGAGGAGCGGGCCTGGGCTGGGATCTTTTTGGCCTTTCAATACCCCATCGAGATTCCAGGGGTAAGCAACTTGGATTTTCTGCGGGCTGCCTACAACGCCCGGCAGAAATACCGGGATCAGCCGGAAATGGATCCCCTCGAGTTTGACGACTTCGTGCGCCAAAAGCTGGAGCTAGTCAAAATGGATCCGGCTTTTTTGGAGCGCTCCGTCAACGAGGGGTTTTCTGGCGGCGAGAAAAAGCGCAACGAGATTCTACAGATGGCCGTGCTGGAGCCGACCCTGGCCATTTTGGACGAGACGGACTCTGGCCTCGACATCGACGCGCTGCGCATCGTTGCCCAGGGCATCAACCAGCTGGCCGGCCCCGAGAAGGCCATACTCCTCATTACCCACTACCAGCGCCTGCTGGAGTATGTGACCCCTGACTATGTGCATGTGATGGAAGGGGGGCGCATTGTCCTTAGCGGGGACAAGAGCTTGGCGCTGGAGCTGGAAAAGCGGGGCTACGACTGGCTTAGGGAGGAGGTGGGATGAGCGCTGCGGTGCCCAAGTCGTCGGTTGGAGAAAGCGACGCTGCCAGTTTTGGCCGCTCCTTTCTGGAGCACATTCTTAGCCAAATCCCGGAGGTGGAGGACTCCCACGCCACTCTGCGACAGCAGGCCCGTGCCCAACTGGCGGAACTGGGGATCCCCACTCCGCGCGAAGAGGACTGGAAATACAGCGACCTCTCGCCGCTAGTGGCCCACGCCTTTCGCTTGGCCGGCCCTGGGGAGGGGGATGTGAACCGGGCCACTCTGGAGCCCTGGCTGTGGTCGGAAAGCCGCCACAGCTATGCCGTCTTTGTCAACGGCTACTTCGCTCCCCACCTTTCTGACTTGAGCGGCCTGCCGTCGGCGCTGCGCCTTGCTCCCCTCAGCCAGGCTGCCTCTGGAGGGTTGCAAACCATCGCCAAGGTCGATGTCTTCAGCGCCCTCAACACCGCCCACCTAGGCGGCGGGATCCAGATTGAGCTCTTGCCCCAGCAGGAGATCTTGCCGCCCTTGCATCTACTCTGGATAACCGTGGCCCCTGAAGGAGAGGCGGTTTTGGCCCAGCCCCGCTGCCTGCTGACTTTGCCAGCCTACAGCTCCCTCACCCTAATTGAAGACCACCTTTCCTGGGGCTCGGGGATCCCCTTCAGCAACGCGGTTACCGAGATTGCCTTGGAAGAAGGATCCCGCCTGCACCACATCCTCGTCCAGCGGCAGGGATCCCAGGCCTTTCACATCAACCAAACCGCCGTGCGCCAGGGCCGCTACAGCCACTACCGGCTGCAGGCCCTCCAGTGGGGATCCCAGTTTTCCCGCCACAACCTGGAGCTGGCCCAGGTGGAGCCCCAGGCCCACACCCACCTGCGGGGGCTGACCCTGTTGAAGGGATCCCAGCACAGCGACACCCACTCCCGCCTGCGGCATCAGGCCCCCCAGGGTAGTAGCCGCCAACTGCACAAGTGCATTGTCGACGAGACAGCCCGTGCCGTCTTCAGCGGGCGCATTCTGGTCAGCCGAGAAGCCCAACTGACCGACGCGGCCCAAACCAACCGCAACCTCCTCTTAAGCCCCAAGGCGCGAGTGGATACCCGGCCCCAACTGGAGATCTTCGCCGACAACGTCAAATGCACCCACGGAGCCACCGTGGGCCAACTGGAGGCGGAAGAGATCTTCTACCTGCAAAGCCGCGGCATTCCCTTGGCCCAAGCCCGCCAACTGCTCACCTATGCCTTTGCCGCCGAGATCCTAGAGGGGATCCCTGTAGCTCAGCTTCCCTCCCTAGTAGCCCAGCAGTTGGCGCCCGGCTAATTTCCGGAAAAGATGAGCACTTGCCGCTAGCTGAGGCCTTCTTCTAGCCGTCTTGCCAAGCCATTTGGGCAAAACAAATCCCCTCTCTCTGCTGCTTTATCCAGAGCCAGAACACCCATTGAACGCCCAATTGAGAAGAGCCTTTCTCCCCTAGAGTAAACACGACCTGGAGCGGAGCTGCAAGCTTTTGGTTGCAGAAGTACTTCAGAAGGTTATGATCCTAGAGAGGGCTGTAGGGTATTAGAAAATGTTGGATATACCACCACAACCTCTAACCGGGAAGGCTCTCTTGCAGAAGATAGAGGCTTTGGGGCACCTTTCGCGCCGGGAAACGGCAAAGCGCTGTGGCTACGTAACCGTGACCAAGAACAACAAGCTCCGCGTCAACTTAAACGCTTTTTACGATGCGGTGCTGGCAGCAAAAGGTCTCAGCCTCGGCCCAAGTAGCCGTGAAAAGCGCGGTCGCGAGCCCTCCTTTCGCGTCAGCGTTCACAAAAATGGGCAGATCATCATCGGGTCTGCCTACACCAAGCAGATGAATCTCAAGCCTGGCGATGAGTTTGAGATCCACCTAGGCTACAAGCACATTCACCTCAAGCAGGTGTTAAACGGCCAGGTCATGGAAGACTCAGCCTCAGGAGAAGCTGCCCCCAAAAAGACGCGGGGCCGCCGGAAAAAAGCAGCAGGAGGTTGAAAACCTTCTGAGCAGAGGGACTCCAGTTGAGCAACTGTTGCAGCGGGGCTTTTTTGCCTCTTCGCCCTCTTTAAGAGGGGATCCAAAGCCTAGGTTCACCAAGCGCGCCAACCCTAGATTTGAGGATCCCTATGCCGCAGACGGTTCAACCTCCCCTCCAGTTTCTGCCGCCACGATTGACGCCTTGGGTGGTTCGTTTTGTCCAAACCGGCTTGCCTTTTTGGTTGCGCTGGACCAAAGGGATCCCGCGCGTCGAGGTGGAGGGAGGGGAGCGCTTGGCTCAGCTTTATCAGCAATTTGAAGCAGGCAAGATTCGCTTGTTGGTAGCCTTTCGCCACCCCACCCTCGATGACCCTCCCTGTCTGCTGTACCTGTTTGCTCACCTTTTGCCTCAGGTGGCCCGGCAACAGGGGATCTGGCTGCGGCAGCGGCCCCACGTCCTGTTTGTCTACGACCGCGGCCTGCCGCTGTGGCTGGGGGCCATTGCCAGTTGGGGCTTGCCCCGGCTGGGCGGGATCCCCATTCTGCGGGGCCGTCTGGATCGGGCAGGGCTGAAGAGTTCCCGCGAGCAGCTAGTCTCAGGCCCCTATCCGTTGGCCGTGGCACCCGAGGGAACCATCAACGGCATGAGTGGGCTGCTCAACCCCCTGGAACCGGGAGTGGCCCAGTTGAGCTTTTGGGCAGTGGAAGATCTGCTCAAGGCAGGTCGGCCAGAGGAAGTGCTGATCCTACCCGTGGGCCTCTGCTACCAGTACTTGAGGGATCCCCGGGCAGCCCTCGACAGGTTGCTCCGCCGCATGGAGGCCAACTGCCACCTGCCAACCGGGCGCTCAGCCCATGTCGGCAAAGAATCTCTCATGGCCCGCTTGCTCCGCTTGGCTGAACACCTCATTCAGACCCTGGAGAACTTTTACGAGCGCTTCTATGCCCCCACTTTGCCTGCGGCAACTTGGGCCAAGCGGGGAGAAGGAGGGGATCTGCGGACACGTCTGCAAAGCTTATTGGATCTGGCTTTGCGCGTGGCTGAGCAGCGCTTTGGCTTGCAACCTCAGGGAGACCTCATCGAGCGGCGACATCGCCTTGAGCAGGCAGGCTGGTCTTGGATCTACCGGGAAGATATTCCCGATGTTGCTGCCCTCTCTGCAGTAGAAAAAAGCCTAGCCAATCGCCTTGCCGCTGAAGCCACTTTCCACCTTTGGCACATGCGCTTGGTGGAGACCCTAATGGTATTTGCCGTCCGCCCTCTGCCTGAGCAGCCCAGCCCGGAGGAACTGGCCGAAACTGCCCTGCGGCTGTGGAACCTCCTGGCTTGGATCAAAGGCCAGAATCCCTTGGTCGCTCCTCCTCAGTTGGGGCCGCGGCTAGCCCGTTTCCGCATCGGGGATCCCCTCTCCGTCTCAGAGCGCTGGCCCACCTACCAGGCCAACCGCCGGCAGGCTATCCAAGCTCTGACCCAGGATCTGCAGGCAGCAATGGAGCGGCTACTGCCCTCTCCTGTGGCCATCCCTGCGGGCTAACCCAAGCGAGCGTCTAAGAAGTTTTTTTAAGGCATTCTGGACAAACAAGACAAATCTTGGCATTAGGAGAAGGGAAGCTTCTGGCTCTTGCGGTAGAAAGATAGCAAAAAGGATCAGAGGGGTTGGCCTTCGTCGATGTCTGAAGAGCTGCTCCGCGCCATTCGCAAACGCGACCTCGAGGCCGCTACACTGGCTGTCCAGCAGCTGCGTTCCCAATGGCATCTCAGTGAGGCAGCAATTACCTCGATGGTGATGGTGGCGGTGGAGCGGTTAGCCTGGGATGAAGGCGATCGGGCCGCCGCCAGGTGGCTGTTGCGCCGCTGCTCCCGACGACGGCGCTAGAAGCCTAAACCCTCGCTGCCGGCAGTAACCAGGCCTCTCTCCGCGTCCAAAGTAACAATAGCTCCGTCGCGGATGAGGCGCGTGGCATCTTTAACCCCCACCACCACCGGCACTCCCAGTCGCAGAGCAATTACGGCTGCGTGGGAGGAGACGCCGTCCTCTTCAGTAATGACTCCAGCCGCCTGCTTGATCGCCTCTACATAGCTAGCATCAGTGGCGCGGGCAACCAGGATATCGCCAGGGGTAATCTTGCTGGCCTCAAGGCCAGATCGGAGGATACGGGCAGGGCCGCTGACGGTGCCTTTGCCAAACCCTCTGCCTCTAGCCACCACCGCCTTCACCACTTCTACCTTGATAAGGTCAGTGGAGCCGGAAATGCCCGGCAGGGTGCCGGCAGTGAGCACCACCAAATCCCCGTCCTTGAGCAGGCCTTCTTCCTGGGCTACGTTAATGGCGGCTTGAAGGGTCTGGCGGCTGGTAGGCAAATCCAGAACCAACAGCGGGCGTACCCCCCACACCAACTGCAGCTGCCGCGCCACCTCCACATGGGGTGTTACGGCTAGGATGGGAGTGCGCGGGCGAAACCGCGAGACATTGCGGGCTGTGGCTCCGGTTTTGGTTAGGGTCATCACGGCTACCGCGTCCAGCTCCTCGGCAATTTCCCCCACGGCGCGGCTAATGGAATCGGCTATCAGGGCTTTGGGACGCAGCGAATTATCCTCGGCACAGCTACCCCTAGTCTGGCTCAACTCTTGCCGGGCAAGAGCGCGCAGGTGGTGGCGGCGATCCGCGTAGAGGGGATTAAAGTAGTCCTGTTCGATGCGCAGGGCAATGCGGGCCATGGTGGCCACCGCCTCGACAGGATACTTGCCCACCGCCGTCTCATTGGAGAGCATAACGGCATCGGTGCCGTCCAAAATGGCATTGGCTACATCCGAGATCTCAGCGCGGGTGGGGCGAGGGCTATGGGCCATGCTGTCCAGCATCTGGGTAGCGGTGATGACCGGGATCCCCAGGCAGTTGGCCATGGCGATGATCCGCTTCTGCAAGATCGGCACCTCTTCTGCCGGCAGCTCCACGCCCAGATCTCCCCGCGCCACCATCACCCCGTCGCTAAGAGCCAGGATCTGGGGCAGTTGCTGGATAGCCTCGTGTTTTTCAATCTTGACGATGATGGGAACTCGCTTGCCAGCGGCAGCCATCAGTTCCCGCAGCTCCAGGACATCCGAGGGATCGCGGACAAAGCTGAGGGCCACCCAGTCGACCCCTTGGTTGAGGCCGAAGTAGAGGTCTTCTTTGTCTTTTTCGGTAACGGCGCGGATGCTGAGGCGCACGCCGGGGAAGTTCACTCCCTTGTTGTCGGAGAGGGTGCCGCCGACAATGGTGCGGCAGAAGAGCTCGCCCGCTGCCGGATCCACCGCCTCCACGCGCATCTCCACTCGACCGTCATCCAGAAGGATGGTTGCTCCCTCCGGCACCTCTTGGGCCAGCCTGTCGTAGGTAACCCAACTGCGCTCCTGCGTTCCCAAAATGGGTTTGCTGGTGAGGACAAACGGATCCCCGCTCTTGAGGGTAATCGGGCCTTCGGCAAACTTGCCCAGGCGGATCTTGGGCCCCTGCAGGTCTTGCAAAATGGCAACCTGGATCCCCAGATCCATCGCCGTTTGGCGGATGAGGCGGATGTTGCGGCGGTGGAGATCGTGATCTCCATGGGAAAAGTTCAGGCGAAGGGTAGTTGCCCCTTGCAGGATCATTTCCCTGAGAATGGCTGGATCAGAGCTGGCGGGGCCGATGGTGGCAACAATTTTGGTGCGTCGAAAAGAATCCCTCAAATGCATGTCCACTGTTCCCAAGGGGGAGCAGCCCAGATCCTTACCCCATATAGGGATCTCTCTGATTACGATAACCCGTTATGTCTTTTTTGAGGCACCGCTTTTTTAAAATCCCCAGCGAGAGAGGATGGGAAAATAGGCAAAGCAGAGTGTAGAGATTCATCTGGAGTCGAGCGATGCCGGTTGCCCCCGAATACGCCTTCCCCTTCGAGCACCATCAGAAGTTCTCTCTGGATAACCCCACTATCTCCAGCCCAGGGGTTTCCAAGCGGGAATACATAGCCAGCAGAGTACTGCAGGGTATCGTGAGCAATCCCCAGACTCCCGTCGGCGATTTGTCTCCTGAGCAACGACAGGCTTTGGTCTATACGGCGGTGTTGTTGGCAGATGATTTGTTGGCGGCCCTCGGCGCTCAGTAGAGAGGTTCTTGAGATTGCAGCGCACCCTCTTGGGGTGAGGTTTAGGCCGAGGTTGACCGTTCGCGGCGGGGGGCCGTAGGCTCTGCTACTACATACGCCGCAGCCGTTGAGTCAACTCTTCCCCCAAGCGCATCCATTCTGCCATCCCTTCGGGACTCACCTGTCGGTCATTTTGCCAGAGAATGAGGTGGGCGCCAGCTCCTTCGGCGCAATAGTTGGGATGCTGCTCCCAAAAACCAAGGACGCCGGGATGAAAACGTAGCCGAACTTGGGCTTCATCCTGTCCTCGCAAGAGATAGCTCCGAGAAAACTTAGGGTGGCTCTCGAAATTGATATCTTGCATGCCAAAAGCTTTGGCGATGCCGTGGAAAAAGGCATTTTCGGGGTGCAGCCGAAAACGCGGCAGATGAAGATCCTCGTGATAGGCGTAGAAGACGGACTGGCGATAAGTTCTGGAACCCTCGCCACTGCTGCTGGTGTATTGGTAATCAAAAACGGTAATCTCAGTGCCATCGATCAGCCGCTTGGACATCGAATTATAGAAACGCCGCCCATGGCTTCGTTCAAACAGTCCAAAGCCTGCTTGCAACAAGCGAGATCGAATCCCTTCAGGCAACTGGGCAGAAAAGCGCATTCCTAGCTGTGCAGCTACCCGCTCCAGAGCTTCTCGACGTTTCTTTTCGTGGTAAAGGGCTAGAGCCAAGATCCCGGCAGCCAGAGCTAAAAACAGGATAAAAATAAGCCACTCCATACCGTCTCCCTCGGCTTAGCCACTGCAGTGCCTATCCCCACAATACCTGAGCGGATCCCCAAAAGGATCCCTGCCTTCTTCCGGCTCAGCCGACAAGCGGGGTTTCAGTCCCGTTTACCGGGATTATTTGATTGAGACTCATGTCCTATTGCCATCGTTGTGCATTGATAGACGTGCCCATGACTCACTTGCAACTCTCAGATGCTTCCGGTGGGTCGGGAATATTCAAAGCCACTTTTGCCTTGGCTAAAGCATCTCGATAGGCATAGGCGGCGGCGACAATTTTACCCCGCTGTTGGGCATTCACCGAACTGTAGGGTTTGGTTATGACTTTTCCCGGAATGGTAAATTCCATAATGGTTGCCATCGCATTTTTATAGGCTTGATCAACCTCCGCTACCAAGGCCGGGTCAAGTTTGGATTTGTAGGGTTCAAATTGACTTTGAATCCCAATCCAGTTGTGCTTGAAAATTAAAATGCTTTGATCTGACCAGGTTTCTTCTTCACCGGAAATTTTTTTGGAAGGAATCTCCTCCGCCAAAGCTAACATTCCGGCAAAATTTAGAGATGAATTGAAATTTTTGGGATCGTTGAGTTTGGCAATCAGAGATTTCACGCTATCCACCAATTTTTCAGCGTAGGGCACTGCCGCCGCCAAGTTATTGTCCCGATAGATAAGGGCTTCGATCCGGTGAATACTGCGATAATTTTCCGAAGTTTCCCCACCTTTAATGGCATAGGGGCGAGCATCAATAGCTTCATCTTCTTCGGGAAAACTAGCCGCATAAACTTCAATTTCTTCATAGGGAGGACGAGCCTCTACATAAGCTTGCCGGGCACGATTAATATCCCCACTTTTTAAGGCGACCAGGAGATTTTCCGCTAACTTAAGCTGTTCATCCGCCCTTTTTTGCAAGTAGGCTAACCCCTCCATAACCTGCTGGGCATAGGGGTCATTCATGGGAGAACTTTGAGTGACAGATTCAGAATTATTTGAAGTTGACGATTGAAAAAAAGAACAGCTTACCAACATCCAGCAGACTAATACACTAATCAGGAAAGCAGACAAATACCGACGCATAAACGACTCCTTTGGGGTAAATAAGGTTAACGGGGTTTACGAGTGGCAATGGCAAACTTTTCAGGCTTACCATGACCTGCTCAAATTGCTTGGAATATATTGATCAAAATTTCTGAAATCACTCCCTCCAGGCTGACAGTGAATCTGTAAAAAAACAACGCTCCCCAACCAAACTTAGGATAGAACAGTTAAGCAATGGGCAAGCTATGACTTTACCGGCGGCAAAGAACTCGCTAGGTTGCATTGCTCTTCAGCGTATACCTAAATGATAAATTCTGTCAACTAGCTGATCGTGGTTTTTTCGGTTGGCAGGGCTTGGTGAACCCCAACGAGTCTGGAGGGTATCCGGGTGAAGCCCCGAAAAACAGGATTTCGGGTGGGGAACCGCTGATTAGCCAGGGGGCGACGGTGGCGGGGGAAAATTTAGCCTATCGGGCTTTTGCCCTGGTGTATGAACGCTTGGGGCAGGCGGTGCCAGCGGTGACGTTAACCCTGGAATTGGAGGTGCCTTTGGCGCGGGGGTTGGGCAGTTCGGCGACGGCAATTGTGGCGGGTCTGCGGGCAGCGCACTATTTCCTGGGGGAACCGCTCCCGGCTTCCCAGGTGTTGGCTTGGGGGGTGGCGTTGGAGGGGCATCCCGATAATTAATGTGGTGCCTGCCTGGTGGGGGGGCTGTCGGTTGACCTGCGGGGAATGCGTTGCTGAGATTCCTTGGCATCCTGAAGTGACCCCCGTTTTGGCGATTCCTGAGTTTGCCTTATCTACGGCGGAGGCTCGAGCGGTGTTGCCGAGTCATGTCCCCTACCGGGATGCGGTGGCGAATCTGGGGGCGTTGGGGTGTTTGCTCCAGGGGTTGCAGCAGGGGTCGCCGGAATTGTTGCGGGCGGGGTTGCAAGACCGTTTGCATCAGCCCTACCGGCGGGGGTTGATTCCCGGTTATGACCTGGTGGAACGGGCGGCGCAGAGCCAGGGTTTTACCGGGATTATTTGATTGAGACTCCCAAGACAGGCTTACTGGTCAACACAAAGGGATCCCCAGCCTTGAGGGTAATCGGGCCTTCGGCAAACTTGCCCAGGCGGATCTTGGGCCCCTGCAGGTCTTGCAAAATGGCAACCTGGATCCCCAGATCCATCGCCGTTTGGCGGATGAGGCGGATGTTGCGGCGGTGGAGATCGTGATCTCCATGGGAAAAGTTCAGGCGAAGGGTAGTTGCCCCTTGCAGGATCATTTCCCTGAGAATGGCTGGATCAGAGCTGGCGGGGCCAAGGGTAGCCACAATCTTGGTGCGTCGAAAAGACTCGCTTAAGTGCATGGCAATCTTTTCCGGGGAGAGCAGATCAAGATTGTTCCCCCACGCAGGGATCTCCTTGATACGATAGCCCGTAGTGTCTTTTTTGAGACCTTGCTTTCTAAGATTCCCAGTCCAGGAAAATGGGCTGAGCGCAGCTTCAAGTTTGGGTTGGGAGTGAAGCCATGCCGATAGCTTCTGAATACGCCTTTCCCTTTGAGCACCACCAAAAGTTTTCCCTGGATAACCCCAC
>NZ_JANSJL010000059.1:0-1893 GCF_047502745.1 Synechococcus sp. F70.1 | reverse complement strand
GGCGCAGCTCCACCGTGTTGGGCTTGGCTGCCATCCACTCGCCCAAGGGGCTCTTGGAAGGAGTTTCTGGGGCAAAGACGCTCGGCCCGCAGGGAGGCCCCTGGCAGGTGAGATTTTGCGTCTGCGTCTCGGTTGCTGGACAGGTGGGGCTGCTGGTGCTGGCAATCAGGTTGCGCGTTCGAGTTTGGGTAACCGTTCTAGTTTGGCCGCAGGCAACCTGAACCTGGCTGCAATCTGGGGGTGACCAGGGGCTCCACTCGCTGTAGTTGCAAGTCTTCGGGCAGGTAACCGTTTGGGTTTGCGTTCGGGTGGTGGTCCCGCAAATCGAGGTGCAGGTCTCAGTGCGGCTCTGAGTTATCTGCAGGCCGCCCTTGGCCACCGTGCACGCAGGAGTCCAGTCTGTGTAGGTGCAGGTAGGCTCCGGAGGCTGGCAAGTGATGGTTTGGTCTTGGGTTTCAGTAAAGGGGCTTTGGCTGCGACAGAGCGGGGTTACTGTGCGGGTGCGGGTTTGGGTGATTCTGGTGCCGCTACACTGCTGCTGCGGGGTACACTGAGGCGTCCAATCTGACCAAGGCCCGTAGTTGTACTGAGGGTAGCAGGTGATCCTCCGAGTTTGCGGTGTTGGCGGAGTGCCAGGGCAACCGGCAGGCAATCTGGCAGTTCTGGTTTGGGTAATAGTGGTTTGCTGACAGATGTTGGGGTCACATGCAGGAGTCCAGTCTGTCCAGATGGGATCGCAGTTGAGGGGGGTTGCGCAGGAGCGCTGATAGGGATCTCTATTCCGATCGAGCCTACTACCCTCGATTGGATCCGGCTGGCAAGGTTTGTTCACCCCCTGCAGCGGCTTCAGGTAGCGCAGGTCGTAGTTTTCTAGATCGCTGCCATCGCGAGTGGCAAAGCGCAGGAAGGCATCGCCGGTATTTTCGTAGGTCTGGATCTCCACCAAGTAGGGCGAGGGCTGGGATGGATCCGCGCACTCCAGCTCTAATCGCAGGGTGACCAGGTTACCGTTGCCGCCGCTATCCTGCCTATCCTGCCAGGCTTCGGCACCTGCAGCATTGGGCCCTAGGCTGAGCGAAGTTCCGTTCCAGGCTCCATGGTTGACAAAAGTGGCACTGGAGCCGTCCCGCCGTCGAATGATCAGCCGCGCGCCATCGTTGCTGAAGAGACGGTAGCTCTGTAGGCCAGGCCAACGGGGATACAGCTGCCCTACCCAGCGCACCACGAAGAAGTCGTTGCCGTTGTTGTTGCCCCTTGGCCCGTCCCCACTTCTACGCCGCCAGCAGGAGCGCAGGAAGTTGAAGTGACCCGGGAAGTTGAGATCATCTGCGTCGGTCAGCAGATCCCTAAAGCCATTGTTGCCATCTGGCTCTCCGCAACTAGGCATCCAGAACCAGTCGCCGCGATCCCGTCGATCTGGGGTGCCAGCCGGCGCCGACAAGCGGCAAAGGGGCCGCCGAATGTCCGCCAACGGCGAAGACCTGTCGCACATAGAGTCGTTATACAGCCGCCGCTTGAAGGGAGAGTTGGAGTTCAGCGATATGCTGCTGCCGAAAAAGTACTGGAAGCCTCCCCACCCAGGGAAACCGCTGCCGCTGCGGGCAAAGGGGGCTAGGTTGCTCGGATTATTGATGGCATCTCGCACACAGGCCCAGCGTTGGTCGTTGGTGCCACTTGGATTACAGGTAGGCGCACTGGTGGTATAGCCATTGTTGTACTGACCAATGGCGTCAGGTACTCCTTGCGCCGGGAACACCGGATCCGGCCAGCGCACCGCCCGCAGGTAGGGCAGGTTGGCATCTTGAGCAGCTCCGAGCAGGGGGCCTACGGCTCCGCTGGTGGCAAACCCTGTGTCGCGTTCGTACTGGTCTCTCGGGCTAGTCAGCCAGCCGT
>NZ_JANSJL010000058.1:11646-35124 GCF_047502745.1 Synechococcus sp. F70.1 | reverse complement strand
TTGCCCCTGTAGGATCCAGAGCGTGGACAGAAGCGCCATGGGCCAAGAGCAAATCTACCAGCTCCAAATTGCCGCTGAGGACAGCTTTGTGGAGGGGGGTCAATCCCTGCCAATCAGGGGCGTTCACATCTTCCCCTTGCTGCAGATAGTCCAGTAGTCGTTGAGAATCGCCGTCAGCAAGGGCGCGGTGCAGGGCTTCACTCATAGAAGGGTTCTCGCTAAAAGTTGTTCGAATAGGAGAGCTAAGCTAAATCGGTTAGGGGCTGATAACCCAGGCAAAGTCTAACACTGGTAGCTGCAGGAACGCTCAGCGTCTAGCTGCAGTCATGATGAGAAAGATTTGAGACTCAAGCCAGGCGGATCCGGGTTAAATTTAAATGGCGGGTTAAATGGCGGGATCGGCAGGGGCACAGGCCAAGTCCGAGCCTTAAGCCAGCTTCTGCAAATTTTTCTCACTTATCCTGCCACCGCTGGATCTCTACGCGGTTCCCATTCACGCTAGGGTCGCGGGAGAAGGGTCCCGAGGCAGCACTACGACGCCCAATGACAATCCCCTGCCCAGTTTTGGGAGGTTAGGATCCCTCATCCACCCCCTAGCTTTGGCCTATCAACGCTTCGGCAACCCGCCAACGGCAGGAATAACCGGGAGCTGGCCTTTGAAGTCCGGCAAGCTCTGAGCCTTCTGAGTGTCCAGGGGGGATCTGGCTAGCTGCCTAGCGCTGCAACTCCCAACTGCTGGGCTACCCACTGCCGGAGTTGTTGGCGGTTGACCTTGCCTTGGGCGTTGCGTGGGATCCCGCTACACCATAGCCACCGCTTGGGGTGTTTGAAGGGGCTTAGTTGTTGCGCGAGGTGCCGCTTTAGGTGTTCCTCCAGCTCGTCGGCGGTCAGAGGGATCCCAACCTTGGGCACAGCCACGGCCACCAGCTGCTGTCCCCACTCCCGGTCAGGCAGGCCCAGCACCCAGACATCTTCCACCCAGCCGCTGGCGCGGATTTCCCCTTCCACCTCAGCCGCCATCACCTTTTCCCCTCCCGTTAGGATTAGGTCGTCGGCGCGGCCCAGCCAGTGGAGGTGACCTTGGGAGTCGAGGTAGCCCCAATCCCCAGGGGCAAAACCCTGCTGTTGCCACTTGCCCAGGCCCTCAGCCTCCCCCGCCAAGGGGTAGTAGCCTAGGGCCAGGGATTCGGCCCAGACGTGGATAGAGCCCACTGTCTGGACGGGTAGGGGATCCCCGGCTTCGCCCCGGATCTCCAGGCGGGCATGGGGTAGGGGTCGACCCAAGCTGTCGCTCCCTTGTAAGAAGGCTTGCGGCAGCAGCGTACATACCTGGGAGGCGGTTTCGGTCATGCCGTAGGTGAGGGCCAGGGGCAGGTACAACTGCCGGGCCTGTTGTCGCAAGCTGGGCCAGGTAGGGCCGCCGCCAACCAAAATGGCCTGGAATTGGCGCAGGCTTTCCAGCACTCTCGGCCGGGCATCCAGTAGCAGCCGTTGCAACTGGGTGGGCACCAGGGACAGGAAGCTACCCGGCAAAGGCGGATCCCAGGCCTCGGCTTGCTGCTGGCGTTTCCAATCCCAGACAATCCACTGCCCGTTGCTCAGCCAGGAGCGAACGGCCTGCATGAGGCCGCTGACGTGGTACAAGGGCAGCATGCAATAGCTATGGACACACTCCACGCCAAAGTGCTGTTGGTGGGCTCTGGCGGAGGCGCTGAGGGTACGCCAGGAGTGCACCGCCCATCTCACCTGGCCGCTGGAGCCACCAGTAGGGATCCCAATCACTGGCCAATCAGCGCTGGGCAAGATCCGCTGCCAGTGCCCCAGAGGGGAGGTGGAGGAGGTGGGATCCCCCTGCAACTGCCCTTGCCGCCAGCGCCAAGCGGATCCCAGGCCAGCCAAAGCCTGGCTCCACTCCCGTTCTCCCCAGCGGGGATTGGCCAAGAAGAGGGGGATCCCCAAGCGCTGGCAGGCCAAAACCAAAGCCCACACCTGCAGCGGATCCGAGTCTGCCACCAGCAGAGGCACAGCCTTTTCTGCCAGAGGACGTAGGTGTCCTTCCAGGTTAGACAGGCGCTCCTTCAAGCTGGGAGAGCAAGAAGAGTTGGAGGCCATCATGGCGGGGGGATCCTCAGCCTACACGCCACGGCAGTCAAAGGCCAGCGGGTACCTACAAGCCAACTCGGCAGTTTTTGGAGCATGGCTTATCATGATCTAGGTTTGGAGTAGGAGGTGTGGTTTGTGATCGAGCCCATTTTGCTGGGGATCGTCTTGGGGATGGTTCTGGTTACCCTAGCAGGCTTGTTTGTGTCGGCCTACCGGCAGTATCAGCGTAGCAATAAGATGGGTCTGTAAAGGCAGGCAGTCCAGCCAACTGGCCCTGGCCTGCAGCCAGGAAACTGGCCAAGGGGGTGAGGCGGCAAAGCCATGCAGTGGCTGCGCACGGTGGCGGCATTGCGGGAGCAAGTGGCCAAGTGGCGGGGATCCACCATTGGCTTGGTGCCAACGATGGGATCCCTGCACGAGGGGCATCTTAGCTTGATTCGCCGCTGCCGCCAGGAGTGTGACCACACGGTGGTCAGTATTTTCGTCAACCCGCTGCAATTTGGCCCCAACGAAGACTGGGAGCGCTACCCCCGCGATGAGGAGGGAGATCGAGCTCTGTGTGAAGCCGCAGGCGTGGATGTGGTTTTTGCCCCCGACCTGCAAGAAATGGGAGCGGACCCGGCATCTGCTAGGGATCGCACTTGGGTCGATCCCCCGCCCTCCCTCTTGCAAACCCTCTGCGCTCCCCACCGGCCAGGTCACTTCCGCGGGGTAGCCACCATTGTGGTACAACTGCTAAACCTGGTCCAGCCCCAGCGGGCTTACTTTGGCCAAAAGGATGCCCAGCAACTGGCCATCATCCAGCGGCTGGTTCAAGACCTGAAGATTCCCACCACCATTGTCCCCTGCCCCACCGTTCGAGAGGCGGATGGCCTGGCCTACAGTTCCCGCAACCGCTACCTCTCGGCAGAGGAACGGCAGGTGGCAGCGGGCCTCTACCGCGCTTTGCGCCGGGGCTATGAGCACTGGCAGGCCGGAGATTCCTCTGCTGAAGGGATCCTAGCGGCGGCGCGTGCCGAGCTGGAGCACACCCCTGAGCTGCGCCTGCAATACTTGGAGCTGGTGGATCCGCAAACCCTCCAACCCCTCTCGGAAGTAAAAGACAAGGGGCTCCTAGCTATTGCAGCCTACGTCGGGCAAACGCGCCTCATCGACAACTTACTTTTGGCAAGGGAGAAAAGCGATTTGCTGCCTCAAAAGGAAGAGGGGGCCCTGCGGCCTTCTCCAAAAAGGGGGCGCCGTCCCCTGATTGCCATCGACGGCCCTGCAGGAGCGGGTAAGTCCAGTGTAGCCCGAGCGGTGGCCGCTCAGCTGCAGCTGCTGTACTTGGACACAGGGGCCATGTATCGGGCTATTACCTGGCTAGCCCTGCAACGGGGGATCCCGTTGGACGACGCCGAGCAGCTCACCCAACTGGCTGCCCAAACTCAACTGAGGCTGCAAAGCGGCCCCTCGCCTGACGAACCAACCCGCATCTGGGCCAATGGCCAAGAAATTACCCAGGCCATTCGCTCTCCTGAAGTAACCCGCTGGGTTTCCCAAGTGGCGGCAGTGCCAGGGGTGCGACAGGAGTTGGTGAAGCAGCAGCGCCTCCTAGGTCGAGATGGAGGGGCCGTTCTGGAAGGACGCGATATTGGTACCTATGTCTTTCCCGATGCTGAGCTAAAAGTCTTCTTAACGGCCTCGCTGGGAGAGCGGGCGCAGCGTCGGCAACATCAGCTGCAGGCACAAGGGCAGGTAGTGTCCTTGGAAGAACTAAAAGCCCAGCTTGAGCAGCGGGATCGCTACGACAGTGAGCGTCAGATTGCGCCCTTGCGGCCTGCTCCCGATGCCATTTTGATCGATACGGATCACCTAAGCCAGGCCGAGGTGGAGAACAAAATTGTGACGTTGTACCGGCAGCTTTTGGAGAAGGCCGGCTCAGAGCAGCCCGATGCAAAAGGCTAAGCCGCGAAGTGAGGTAGCGGGATAAGGGAAGTGCCTCCCCAACGCAAACGCCTTCTCTCCGGCTCTGGGTAGTCGGGAACGCTATGGGTAGTCTGCTTCTCCTTGCCGTTTTACTCCTTGTCTCAGCGTTTTGCTCTGGTGCGGAGACAGCCATTACCGCCATGGACAACCTGCGCCTGGAGTCCCTAATCGAGGACAAGGGGGATCCGCAGGGGTTCTACCGGCTGGTTCAACAGCAGCGGTCACAGCTCATCACGAGCTTGCTGCTGGTGAACAACTTTCTCAACATTGGCATTGCTGCCCTGGCTACAACCATCTCCATCGAGCTGCTGGGATCCCCGCTGGGGGGCTTGGTTGCCACCCTGCCCACCACGATCCTGGTGCTCTTGATAGGCGAAGTGGCTCCCAAGTCCTTGGCGGTCAGCCATCCGCTGGCAGTTTTCCGCTGGGTGGTGCGACCTGTCTATGCCCTAGCGGTGCTGCTGCGCCCTTTGACCCATGCCTTCGAGTGGCTTGTTGGCAGACTTTTTCATCTCCTGGAGCTTTCTCCCTTGACGTCCACTACTTCTCTCAAGGATTTGGACACTACTTCTCTCAAGGATTTGGAACTGTTGATTGATGTGTTGGGGCAGCGGGGGCTGCTGGACTGGCAGAAGCGGCGCCTGTTCCGCGGTGCCCTAGCTTTAGATGGGCTGCGGGCCCGGGATGTGGCCAAGCCTAGAGTAAAAATGGAAACCATCTCCCACGATAAGACGCTGCAGGATGTGGTGAAACTCTGCCTGGAGACAGGCTACTCCCGCATCCCCGTCCAAGGGGAATCCAAAGACGAGATTGTGGGCGTCATCCACCTCAAGCAGGCCCTGCGCCACCTGGAGCAAGAAGGCAATGTCGAGGTAACCAAGGCGATGTCGCCGCCCTTTTTTGTCCCCGAGACCAAGCGCGTCAGCCTACTGCTTAAAGAGATGCTGCGCTCCCGCCAACACCTGGGGATTGTGGTGGATGAATTTGGCGGCACCAGTGGCCTCATCACGCTGGAGGACATCTTGGAGGAGCTGGTGGGGGAGATCTACGACGAGAGCGACCTCTCTCCCCTGCTTTTGCGGCGGCAACAACGGCAGCGCTCCGCCTCTAGCTAACTTGCAGAGTCTTCGTTGGCGGGATCCCGAAAGCTTGGGTCGTCGGGGTAGCGGGCCACAAAAAAGAGCCAAAAGCTGTGGATCCCCAAGCCTAGGCCCCACCAGCCTAGTAGAGGTAGCAGCCACGGCCAATCGGCCCGATACAGCTGTTGGAAAAACACTAGCCCCGAGGCGCTGCAGAGAAAAACAGCCAGATGAGTTGCGTAGGTGTAGCGGTCATCCAGCTTGCGAAACTCGGGATCCCGACGGGAGGGTTTGCGGGGCCAGCGCGGCGGCATGGCAAAACCGTCTAGTTAAAACTTTCTCCAGTGTAGAACATCCCAACCCCAGCCTTTTGCTCCTCAAGGTCACTGCCGCCAGCGGCAACTGGGGGGATCCGTCTCGGCTGGCTGGTCCTCAAACTCCAAGGGGCCCTCCTCAGTGTACAGGTGCAGGTCAAACCAAAAGGTGGAGCCCTGTTCCAGCTTGCTTTCTAGGCAGATGCGGGTTCGGTGCTTCTCCAGGATGTTGCGCACGATGGCTAGGCCCAGGCCAGTGCCCTCCAGGGTATGTACCCGGTTCTCCACTCGGAAAAAGCGCTCGAAAATCCGCTCCTGATCCTCCGGGGCGATGCCAATGCCAGTGTCGGCCACCGCCACCCGCACTGCCTGTGGGGCTCCATCCGGCCGAACCACCAGGTGGGCATGCACCGTCACTGTGCCTCCGGAGGGGGTGAACTTGATGGCATTGCTCAAGAGGTTGGTCATGACCTGCAAGAGGAGATCGTAGTTGCCCCACACCGGCGGCAGATCCGGATCGAGAAACTGGCGCAGCAGGATCCCCTTGTCGCGGGCTTGCAGGTGATGGGTGCGCAGGGTTTGCTCGATAACGGCGGAGATGTCAACAGCCTCAAAGTGATACTGCTTGCCCGACTCTAGGCGCGACAAATCCAATACGTCATTGACCAAACGAGTGAGGCGATCTGTTTCGCGGTTGGCAATTTCCAGGTAGTCCAGCCGCTCCTGCGGCGACATTTGCTCGCCATACTCGTAGAGGGTCTCGATGAACGACTTGATGCTAAATAGAGGAGTGCGCAGTTCGTGGCTGATGTTGCTGATGAACTGGGCTTTGGCCTCGTTGAGCTCTGCCTCGCGGGTAATATCCTGCACGGTGATGACAATCCCCTTGAGGTTTTGCCGCCGCGGGTCGGACACTGGCGAAAGCAGGATGCGGATAACCCGCTTGGTAGGGCTGGTGAGGTTGACGCGAATTTCCTCTGCCTCTTGATCCCCGCGGGCAATTTGCGTGAGCGGGCGGGCCAGTTGCTGCCGCAGATCCTCGGGCAAGAGCTCCAGCAAGGGTTTGCCCAGGACAGGCTCGCCTTCCCAGCCAAACATGCGCGAGGCAGCTGGGTTGAGCAGCAGGACCCGAAACTCGGCATCCAGCAAGATGGCCGCATCGACGATGGAAAACACCAGCGTCTCCAGCTTAGCCTTGGCAGCAGCCAGTTCCTCAATGTTCTGCTCCTCGTAGCTCTGCAGCCGCTCTGCCATCTTGTTAAAGCTGTCGATGAGTTGGGCCAGCTCCCCCCCAAAGGGCAGGTCGATGCGCTGTTTGAAGTTACCCTTGGTGATTTCCTGGACGCCTTTGACCAGCTCCTTGATGGGGTAGGTGATGGTGAGAGCGTTGACCACGGCTCCCAGGATGGCCAGAACCCACACCGCCAAAAACACCCCAATCGAGACCTCGCGCGCCAGTTGCGTAGAGCGCACCAGGGCAGGGTTGGGGTTGATGCCCAGGGCCAGGGTGCCCAAAAAGCGGCCCTGATGGTAGATGCCAACAAAAATGTCCGTCACCCGCCCGGCAGGGGTGAGGTGGGCGCGCACCAGGGGCTGGCCCTCAGCAGGCGGACGGTTGCCCGGCAGTTGCATGCGACGGGTAAGGCTGAGAGAGGTTTTCACCTCCTGGTTGGAAAACGGGATCCCGTAGTAGATGTTCCCCTCGGGGTCGGCGTAGAGCAAATAGCGGATGCTGCTGGTGCTCTCAAAGTATTGCCGCGACAGTTGGGCCACTTCACCAAGGCGCTCTTCAGCAATGAGGGGAGCAACATTGGCTGCCAATAGCAACCCTAGATCCCGGCCAAAGCGGGCCTCGTTAAAGCGGGCATCTTGCTGCACGGTGCTGACGGCCCAGAAGGTGAAGCTGCTCACCACCAGCGAGACCACCAGCGTGGCCACAAAGAGCAACTGGGTCTCCAAGCGCAGCTTGTATTTCCAGCGCGCCCACCAGCGCCGCAGGGATCCCAGGGGAGATTGCACTTGGGTTGGTTCTGAGGTGGCCGGGGCAGGAGGCACTGGCTCTGGAGAAGCGGCCTCAGCAGTTGCGGCAACCGGCTCAGCCGGCTCGGCAGTGCTGACAGGAGGCATGGATCCAATAGCAACCCTGGAGAACACTGTCGCCACCATTCTGACATGGGTTCCGACCAGGGCTGAGAGAAGGCTAAATCTTCCGCAAAGAATCCCGAGCCCAAGTGCAAAGAACTATGCCTCTTCCGTCGGCTCGCGGAGAAGTGACGCCTGGGGAGGTTGCTCGCAGTGGTGTTGCCGACGCACCGTTTCACCAGCAGCAAGAGTTGGTAGAATTAGAGATTGTGCTTTGCAAAAGCAAATCCAGATTGCCGGAAACTCAAACCGTGACCCGCGGCCCTGTCAGCCAATTTATCGAGCATCACTTTCGCCACTTCAACGCCGCCGCCCTGGTAGAAGCGGCCAAGGGCTACTCTGCCCACTTGGAAAAGGGCGGCAAGATGATGGTGACCTTGGCGGGTGCCATGAGCACGGCGGAGCTGGGCCTTTCCCTGGCGGAGATGATTCGGCAGGGCAAGGTGCACGCCATCTCCTGCACTGGCGCCAACCTTGAGGAAGACATCTTTAACCTCATTGCCCACGACTTCTACGAGCGGGTGCCCAACTACCGGGATCTCAGCCCGCAGCAGGAGCAGGAGCTGCTGGAGCGGCACATGAACCGGGTAACGGATACCTGCATCCCGGAAGAGGAGGCGATGCGGCGCCTAGAAAAAGCTCTGCTGGAAGAGTGGATAGCTGCCGACCAGGCGGGGGATCGCTACTTCCCGCACGAGTTCATCTACCGCATCCTGCGCAGCGGCAGGCTGGAGCCCTACTACCAAATTAATCCCCGGGATTCCTGGGTTTACGCGGCCATGGAGGCTGACTTGCCCCTCTACGTGCCGGGCTGGGAGGACTCCACCACCGGCAACATGTACGCTGCCCACTGCATCACCGGCGAGATCCGCAATGTCCACACCGTCCGCACGGGCATTGAGTACATGATCCACCTGGCCGATTGGTACACACGCACCTCAGCGGAGTGCTCCGTCGGCTTCTTCCAGATTGGCGGTGGCATTGCCGGAGATTTTCCCATCTGTGTAGTGCCCATGCTGCACCAAGACCTAGGCCGCAAGGGGATCCCCCTGTGGGGCTATTTCTGCCAGATCAGCGACTCTACCACCAGCTACGGCTCCTACTCGGGGGCGGCGCCCAACGAGAAGATCACCTGGGGCAAGTTGGGGGTCGACACACCCAAGTTCGTCATCGAGTCGGATGCCACCATCGTGGCGCCTTTAATCTTTGCCTGGGTGTTGGGGTGGTAAAACTCCCAGGCTGACGCCTACAGCCCATCGCCTGCGCTGCGTGGCCTTACTGCTCAAAGTACAGGATGGCCATCCCTTGCCTGGGCAGGGCTTGAGCCGAAAGTAGCAATGGGTTGCTGAGGGCAGGTTGTGCGACAGCGGGGGGAAATAGGCGCAAAAACGCCTCCAGAGGCAACAGCTCGCATTGGGACTCCTCGGCGGCGGCGGTGCGATACATGGTGGGGATGACCAACTTGGGCTGCAGCGCTTCGATGGCTGCCTTGGCTGCCTTGGGATCGTAATTCTTCGGCCCACCTCCCACCGGCACCAACAACAGGTCAGGGCGAGAGAGCAAGATGGACTGCTCCCGGCCAATGGGCTGCAGTGCCCCTCCCAGGTGGACAATGTCGATCCCGCCCATGCGCCAGCGCCAGCCTACGTTGAGGCCAAAGCGGGGGCCCCGCGGCATGCGCACCCCCTGCACGCGGATCCCGTCGATGAGGTAGTCGCCTGGCTGAAACAGCACTTTGGGGTTGCCGGGCACCACGTCCAAAGCTCCCTCGTCCAAAAGGCGGCTGCTGAGGAGCACCAGATCGGCAGCGACGCGGGGGGGAGGGTAGCCGGCTGTACAACCGGCTGGCCGAAAGGGGTTAACCAGAAAGCGCTTGCCCTCCCCCTCAAACAAAACGCAACTGTGGTGCAGCCAGGTCAGCTGCAGGCCCTGGGCGCTGGAGCCGGGGGTAAACTCCAGGGATCCCCCTGGAGAAGGATCAGTTTGCGCCCTTGCCCATTGACCCCCTGCGGCGAGGGATCCCAGCAAGCTGGCGCTGGCTTGCAAAAGTTGGCGACGCTTCATCGGGTGGGGATCCTTGACACAACCCCGGCAGCCGCCGGCTGGAGCAATCCCGAGGTAGGGATCTGGGCCAAGCGCAGGAAGTTGCTCAGCAGGCGTTTGCCCTCCGCGGTCAAAATGCTCTCCGGGTGGAACTGCACGCCCTGCACATGAAGATAGCGGCGGTGGCGGATCCCCATAATGATGCCGTCCTGAGTTTGGGCCGTCACCTCTAGTTCGTCAGGACAGGTGGAAGCCTCAATCACCAAGCTGTGGTAGCGGGTTGCAACAAAAGGCTGGCTCAGCCCCTCAAACACTCCCACCCCTCGATGATAGATGAGGGAAGTCTTGCCGTGCATCAGCTCAGGTGCGCGCACGATCCGACCGCCGTAGACCTGTCCAATGCACTGGTGACCCAGACAGACGCCCAAAATCGGCAGCTCCGGTCCCAGCTCGCGGATCAACTCCAGCGAGATGCCGGCATCTTCGGGCCGTCCTGGCCCTGGAGAAATGACAACCGCCTGGGGACGCATCTGGCGCAGCTGGGCCACTGAAATCTCGTCATTGCGAAAAACTCGTACCCCCGCGCCTAGCTCCCCCAGGTATTGCACTAGGTTGTAGGTGAAGCTGTCGTAGTTGTCGATGACAACCAGCACGATGGCACCCGGCAACGGCACCCCATTTTAGCATTGCCCAGGCTTCAGGGCCCGCAACCCGGAGCCAACACCCAAATCCAGCTTGTATCCTGGAGGGTATAGCACACAAGCAGCAGCAAGGTGGCTAGCTTTTAGGTTGTTTTTGATTTTTCAGATCCCATGAACTTGCTTCTCTCTCCGGCGACCGACCTGCTGGACGAGTTGCGCAGGCTTTTCCCTTTTGAGCTGGATGAGTTTCAGATCCAAGCGATTCAAGCTCTGGCCGCTGGGGAATCGGTGGTGGTCTGTGCGCCTACAGGATCCGGCAAGACCCTGATTGGAGAGTATGCCATCCACCGGGCCTTGTCCCAAGGCAAGCGGGTTTTCTACACAACCCCTCTGAAGGCTCTTTCCAACCAAAAGTTTCGCGATTTCAGCCAGCAATTCGGCCCGGAGCGGGTTGGCCTCCTCACCGGCGACATCTCCATCAACCGGGAAGCGCCGATCTTGGTGATGACCACCGAGATCTTCCGCAATATGCTCTACGGCACGCCGCTCTCTCTGGCTGTCCAGCGCGGGCCCTACGGCAGCGAGAGGGATGCGTGGGAAGAGGCGGAGGCTCTAAGCCGGGATCCCTTGCGGGACGTGCAGGCGGTGATCCTGGACGAATGCCACTACATGAACGACCAACAGCGGGGCACTGTCTGGGAAGAGGCAATTATCTACTGCCCTGCCCACATCCAGCTTGTTGCCCTCTCGGCCACCCTGGCCAACAGCGACCAGCTTACCGACTGGATGAACCAGGTGCATGGCCCCACGCGACTTGTCGATTCCAGCCATCGCCCAGTGCCGCTGCAATTTCACTTTGCCAATCGCAAAGGGCTGTTCCCCCTGCTGGAGCAAACCGAGTCAGGCCAGTGGGTTTGCAATCGCCGCCTGAGAAGCAAGCCCTCCAAGTCAGGCCAGGCTCCCTACGGAGAAGTACCGGATATGGCCCAGGTGGTGGAAAACCTGCGCCGACGGGATATGCTGCCGGCCATCTATTTCATCTTCAGCCGCAAGGGCTGTGACCTGGCGGTGGCCAGTTTGGGAAACTTGGACTTAATTAGCTCTGAAGAAGAGCGGCGGCAGTTGGCCGAGCAGATCGACCGTTTCTGCCAGGAAATGCCAGAGGCAGTGCGCCGGGATCAACTGGATGCCCTCTACCGGGGCATTGCCGCCCACCATGCCGGCCTGTTGCCCGCCTGGAAGGGTCTGGTCGAGCACCTGTTTCAGCAGGGGCTGGTGAAGCTAGTTTTTGCCACCGAGACGCTGGCTGCCGGGATCAACATGCCCGCCCGCACGACGGTGATTTCCTCCCTCTCCAAGCGCACCGACAACGGCCATCGCCTTCTAACTGCCTCTGAGTTTATGCAAATGTCAGGGCGGGCTGGACGGCGGGGCAAAGATGTGATTGGGCATGTGGTGACCTTGCAATCTCCCTTTGAGGGGGCGCAGGAGGCAGCGCGGCTGGCCACGGCAGGAGCGGATCCCCTGGTGAGCCAGTTTACCCCCACCTATGGCATGGTGCTGAACTTGCTGCAGAAGCACTCTCTGGAGGCGGCCCGGGATCTCATCAACCGCAGCTTTGGCCAGTATTTGCTCTCGCTGCAAAGGTTGCCCGAACAACAGGAGCTCCAGCGCACTCGCGCCGAGCTGGAGGAAATTGACCGCCTCCTGGAGGGGATTTCCGACGAAGATATCGCCCGCTACGAGAAAATGCAGGCGCAACGGCGGGAAGAGCGGCGCCTTTTGCGCTATCTGCTCAAACAGCAGGAAGCAGAACCGGATCCCACCCTGCGCCTATTGGCCTTTCCCCACATCCAAGCCCAAGAGGAGAAAATCCGCGCCCTAGAAGCCCGCATCCGCGCCAACCCTGCCCACAGGGTCGGGAAAAAGCTGCTGGGTTTACAGGAAAAGCGCCAGCGCCTGCTCAAGCGCCTCCAGCACTTGGAGCGCCAGAGTGAGTCTGTGCAGGAGTTGCGCTGGCAGCAATTTATGGCCCTGGTGGGCGTGCTGCAGGAGTTCGACTGTCTGCAAGGGTATCAGCCAACAGTTAGTGGGGAAGTGGTGGCTGCTCTGCGAGGGGATAACGAGCTCTGGCTGGGTCTAGCTCTGCTCTCTGGCGAATGTCTAGGCTGTGCCCCCCATCACTTGGCTGGGGTCATTGCTGCTCTGGTGGCCGAGCCTCCCCGTTCAGGTACCTACAGCCGGCTGCGGACTTCTGGGCTAGTTGAGGATGTGCTGCATGGCTTGCGAGGCCTGCGGCGGCAACTGTTCCGCAGCCAACGTCAACACCAGGTGTTTCATGTGCCAATTGGGTTTGAGCCCGATCTGGCCGGGATCGTGGAACACTGGGCCCAAGGGATCCCCTGGGAAAAGCTGGAGGCCAGCACCAACCTGGATGCTGGGGATATTGTGCGCCTGATTCGCCGCACCTTGGATTTGCTCTCTCAGATCCCCCACATTCCTCATTTGCCAGCGGAGCTGCGGGAAAATGCCCGCGAAGCCCAAAAAATGCTGGATCGCTTCCCGGTGAGCGAGCTGATCTAGCAGCACTTTGGCGAGGGTGGGATCATAAGCCCTTGCGCGGCAGTGACTTTCACTACCACCCTGTCCGGGTTAAGGCCTAAGCGAATGGCCTCTTCCCAGTGGCAGGCTAGAATCCAGCTAGCCTCTCCCCTCCGATGAGCACCTGTATCAAACAGGCTGAGCGCGATGGCCGCCTAGCCTCCACCCAGTCAAGTCCGTCCACTTGCGCGTAGTAGCCAATATGCACTTCGACTCAGTTGAAGACTTTGAGCGCTGGATAGAGGATCTGGTAGCTGGCAAGATTGAGCCGCCCAACTACCACGACATTCGCCACGCCAGCCGCGAAGACGCAGAAGAGTGTTTGCGGCTGCAGCAGGAGGAAGCCCGCAAGCTGGGGCTAGATCCGGAAGAGGTAGTGCTGCTGCAGGATCCCTTCAGCGGGGAGTGGCTAGTCCTTGTCCCCTGGAAGCAAATAGAAGCCGGCCTGGCTCAGTTTTGGTAGGTGGACTCAGCTATGAGTGAGAGCAACAACCAACAGCCAACTCTGGCCGACGTTTTGGCAGCGGTGGAGCGGCTTGATAAGGAGCTGCAAGAGATCCGCTCAGACCTCGCTGCCACCTGGCAAGAACTGAGGGATGAGGTGCGACGGTGGGATGAGCGCTTCTTCGAGTTCGCCAAAGACACCGCCAACCGCGCCAACACGCTCATCGCCAGCGCTGCTATTACGGTCATTGCTGGTACTTTGCTGTTGATTCTGAGGGAGGGGAGGTAGCTGTGGACACTCAAAGCCTCAGGATCCCGACTGGGTTCGCTTCCCAGTCCCCGACATGGAAACAGCTTTGACCCGCCAAATAAACGGAAAGGGGATACGGGAACAGGATCGGGGGCGGGGCTAGCTCCCCTTAGCAGAATTTTTGAGTTTGTGATTCAGGGGCTAACAACGGCATGCCTCTGGAGAGGGGCGCTAGCGGGCCGTAGACCTTAGCAGGAAGAGAGCAGAAACCCGACAGACGCTGCGCTACCCACAAGTAGGAGTGTTTGTTAGCCTCTTGTAGGTCTTTCAGAGCGGTTTGGTCTCAAGCTAGCCTTCCTAGTAAGCCCACGACGCAACCAACAGGCAGGACTGGATGGCAGGCAAGAAGACCAACACCCAACGCTCAATCGAATCCTACGAGCACCGGGACAAACAGCGGCTCAACAACCCGCCTGTGGGACTGGTGACGCCTGAGAACGACCGGGACGCGGGGCAGAAGAAGAAGACCTACGCCTACGACCCGCACCTGGATCCGCAGCTTGTCTGGGCTGGCAAGGCCGAGCACACTTCGTTCGAGGTGCCCACGGTTTCGCTCCACGTCCACGAGCGGATTGACCCGCGCACCATCATCGAGGCCGTGCGCAAGAAAAACGACCAAGCTGGCCCGGTACAACTGGGGTTGTTTGAGGAAGAACGCAAGGAGCCCCTGCGCCAGGCCATCGAATTTTACCAGCACAAGCATGGCTGGACGAACCGCCTAATTGCCGGCGATTCGCTCTTGGTGATGAACTCGCTCTTGGAAAAGGAGGGCATGGCCGGCAAGGTGCAGATGTGATCTACTTTGACCCGCCCTACGGCATCAAGTACGGCTCCAACTTCCAGCCCTTTGTGAATAAGCGCGACGTCAAAGACGGCAAGGACGAGGATTTGACCTCAGAGCCGGAGCAGATCAAGGCCTTCCGCGACACCTGGGAGCTGGGCATCCACTCTTACCTCACCTACCTGCGCGACCGCCTGCTTTTGTGCCGGGAACTCCTCAGCGAGAGCGGCTCCATCTTCGTGCAGATCAACGACGAGAACCTGCACCTGGTGCGCTGCCTGCTGGATGAGGTGTTTGGCAGGGAGAATTTTGTGGCGGCGATTGCCTTTAGGAAAAGCGGGGGATTCCCTGGTGCTCAGCTAATCGCCGCGGCGCATGATTTTCTACTTTGGTACGCGAAGGAGAGAGCTCAAGTAAAGGCATACAAGCTTTTCGCGCCGAAAAACCCAGAGATTCTTGCAAGGTACGACCATCTGGAAGTAGACCTTGACCAGGTTGTGAAAGTAGGGAAAGTGGATGTAGGCACATACGTCTCATTTGATGTGGGGCGCAGGTTGGCTGTTGATGACCTCTCATCACCTGGGCCTGGCGCGAATCCGACCCCACTTGAATACCAAGGACGGGAATATCTGCCTACGCCGGGATGCAATTGGAAAACCACTGCGGAGGGTCTCCGCAGACTTGCTCACGCAGACCGACTGTATCCGAAACAGACACGTGTCTTGTACAAGCGGTACGCCGACGACTTTCCCGGTTCTGCAATGGATACCGTATGGCAGGACACCCAGATTGGCGGATTTGCGAGGGAGCAAGAGAAGCTTTACGCAGTCCAGACTGCTACCAAGGTCATCGAGCGTTGTATCCTGATGACCACCGACCCGGGCGACCTGGTCTTCGACCCCACCTGCGGCAGCGGCACTACGGCCTATGTGGCTGAGAAGTGGGGACGGCGCTGGATCACCTGCGACACCTCGCGCGTGGCGATTACCCTTGCCCGTCAGCGGCTGATGACCGCCGTGTTCGATTACTATGAACTCGCGCACCCGCAGGAGGGGGTGGGCAGCGGCTTTAAGTACAAGACGGTGCCGCACATCACGCTCAAGTCCATCGCCAATAATCCGGAAATCGACGACATCTACGCGCGCCTGCACCCGGCGGTGGAGGAGGCCCTGGCTGAGCTCAACGCGGCGCTAAAGGGCCAGGCGGTGAAGTTTAAGGTGACCCAAGGTGGCCGGGCTGGCCACTTTGTGGACTTTGCTGCGCCCGACACAGAAACCTTCACCATGCCCGCTGGCCAGGTGGTTAAGGTCAATGAGCTGGTGGAATGGGAGGTGCCCTTTGAGTTTCCCGCCGACTGGCCGGAAGCTGCCCGGACGCCATTCGAGCGATTCCATCAAGCCCGCCGTGCCCTGCGAGCAGCCATCGATGAGGCCATTGCCCGCCACGCGCCGCAGGAGACGCTTTACGACCAGCCCTTCGTGGACAGGAAGAAGGTGCGGGTGACAGGCCCGTTCACCGTGGAAGCAGTGCCAGCCCCAGCGGTGAAATCGGTGGATGAGATTTTGGAGCCCAAGCCCGAGCCGGCAGATGCCTCGATTGCCCGCTCCGGCGAAACACTGCGTCAGGAGGAATGGCGCGACGAGCTGCTCAAGACGGGTATCCGCGGGAAGAACGGGCAATACATCCGCTTTGCCCGGCTGGAACCGCTGCCCGCCTGTCGTTGGCTCCATGCCGTGGGGGAAACGCGGCCCAGCGACGAAGGGGCAAATACCGTGCGCGAGTCGGCGCCTGCCTACGACCCCCTGCGCGTGGTGGTCTCCTTTGGCCCGGAATATGGCCCGCTCGAGCAACGGCAAGTGGAGCAGGCCTGGGAAGAAGCGCGGATGCTCGTCCCACGGCCAAAACTGCTGATCTTTGCCGCCTTTCAGTTTGACCCGGAAGCGGCGAAAGACATTGACGAGATGAAGCCGGATCTGGCTGGAATGCAGTTCCTCAAAGTGCAAATGAACGCTGACCTTTTGACCGACGACCTGAAGAAAAAGCGCGCCAGCAACGAGTCCTTCTGGCTTATTGGGCAACCGGATGTGTACCTGGAACGCATTGCCGACGGCGAGGACAAGGGAAAGTATCGCGTTTCAGTTCTCGGCTTCGATTACTACAACACCAAGACCGGCCAGATTGAATCGGGCGGGGCAGATAGAATTGCCCTCTGGATGCTCGACACCGACTACGACGGGCGCAGCCTCTACCCGCGCCAGGTGTTCTTCCCGATGGCAGGCGAGAAGGAGGGCTGGGCAAAACTAGCTCGCAATCTCAAGGCAGAAATCGATGAGGAGCGGATCGAAGCTTACCGAGGCACGGTGTCGCTGCCGTTTGCGCTCGGTGAGCACCGACGCATTGCCGTCAAAATTGTGGATGACCGGGGCATTGAGAGCCTGAAGGTTTTGGCGATCCCCTAGTGGCGGAGACGTGGACTACGTTCTGACAGAGCATGCACAGGACGTGCTGAAGAAGCGGCAAATCCCCATCGCCTGGATGGAACAAGCATTGACTGCCCCTGAGGTAACCGAGGCTGACCCGGTGGACGCTGACCTAGAACATCGTCTCGCGCGCATCCCTGAATATCGAAGGAGGACTATCCCATGAAGTTAAAGGTGGATCGACGGGCCGATGCGCTTTACTTGACGCTCAGTGAATCGCCTTCAAGTCGTTCTGAAGAAGTCTCGCCCGGCATCATCGTGGATTACGACGATCAGAACCGCGTTGTCGGCATCGAGATGCTGTATTTGTCAAAGCGCGCGCCAGAGGCCGATATTCAGCGACTGTTGTTCGAGTTTATCCCGGGAGCTGCTTGAAGAGTGGCTATTGCCATGCCCCGCACCACCATCGACCGCTTGATTATCAACTCGCCTTACGAAGAGCCGAAATACCACTGGCACTACGACCGCAAAACGCGCACCCTCGAGCTGGTGGAGGGCCGCCGCCCGGCGGGCTACGTGGTGGCGACGCCATGCGCCCAATCTATCGGCGACCGGGGCATTGAGAGCCTGAAGGTCGTAAAAGTGGATCCATGATGGACGAGCAAGCTCTGCAAGAAATTGTTCAACGAATCGTGGCAGTAGCGCAGCCCAGCCGCATACTTTTGTTTGGTTCCTATGGCCGTGGCGATGCCGACGCTGGCTCTGACGTGGATCTCATAGTGGTCGAACCAGAAGTGCCCGACCCGTATAGCGAAATGATCCGCTTGCACAAAGCTGTAGGCTCGCTTGGCCCAGGGATCGATCTGCTGGTTTATTCTGAGGCCGAATACCAACGGCGCAGTCAGGTGCCGGGCACGGTGCTGTACTGGGCACGCAAGGAGGGAAGAGCCCTCTATGAAGCCCCATCTTGAAGAGGCCTGGCGATCCCTGCGCTTGGCGGATCGCGACCTCAAGGCATTTGAAGTGTTGAAAAAAGACCCCGAGGTTCACCCTGCTATCCTCTATTTCCATGCCCAGCAAGCGGTAGAGAAATCTCTCAAGGCAGTCTTGTTTGCCCAACAGATTGAATTCACACGCACCCATGACCTGGTCAAGCTAGCGCGTCTGCTCAACGACCGGGGCATTTCGTTGCCGGTTGGGGAAGATCAACTCCGTCAACTCAACCCCTTTGCTGTTGCCTTTCGCTACGACGACACAGAATTTGCGCCTATTCCCCAACAAGAGGTGGCAAGTCTGCTGACAGAGATTCGCTGTTGGGCAGCGGAAGAAGTCAGTGCAGCAACGGAACGGGAGAAAGGCGATGGCCCGGACTACGATTGACCGCTTGATTATCAACTCGCCCTACGAAGAGCCGAAATACCACTGGCACTACGACCGCAAAACGCGCACCCTCGAGCTGGTGGAGGGCCGCCGCCCGGCGGGCTACGTGGTGGCGACTCCCGGTTCAAAATCTTTCGACGATCCGGGCATCTTCGTCGAGATCCCGCTTGTCAACCAAATTCGACCCCGCGTCAAAGCCTGGCGCGAGGCGGGCTATCCCGGCGTTACCACCATCACCAGGCGGCTCTTGGAGTACTGGCACGACCCCGAGGAGTTCGACAGTCGCTTTTTCTTTTGCCAGTTGGAGGCGGCAGAGACGCTCATTTGGCTGACCGAGGCGCCGCCTGCCGAGCGGGTAGGCATTGAGATCCCAGGTGACGGCGGGGCCTTCTTGCGTCGGTGCTGCAAGATGGCAACGGGTACGGGCAAGACCATCGTAATGGCGATGGTGATTGCCTGGCACATCCTCAACAAGGTGGCCAATCCCCAAGATGCGCGCTTTTCGAAAAACGTGCTGGTCATCGCGCCGGGACTGACGGTGAAGCAGAGACTGGCTGTCCTCGAGCCAGCCGCCGAGGGCAACTACTATGAGGTGTTTTCCATCGTGCCCCCCGCCTTCCTGGATAAGCTTCGCCAAGGGAAGGTATTGGTGCGCAACTGGCACGCCCTGGCTTGGGAAAGCGAAGAGCAAATCAGGGAGCGCAAAAGCGTGGACAAGCGCGGCGTCAAAAGTGACGAAGCCTATGCCCGTGAAGTTTTGGGCGAGATGGCAAATGCTTCCAATCTGCTAGTCATCAACGATGAGGCGCACCACGCCTGGCGCGTCAACCAGGAGGCTGAAGGGAAGTACTTGCGCGCTCGCGACCTGAAAGACAGCGCTGCGGAAGCCACAGTCTGGGTAGGCGGGCTGGATCGTCTGCATCGCTCACGAGGCATTCTGACCTGCTACGACTTTTCCGCCACCCCTTTTGCACCATCGGGAAAAAAGAGCAGCGAGGAGACCCTGTTCGGCTGGATTGTCAGTGATTTTGGCCTCAACGACGCAATCGAATCCGGCTTAGTCAAGACGCCGCGTGTGGTGGTGCGCGACGACGCCGTGCCGGACGCCAAAACCTACAAATCCCGTCTCTACCACATCTACAACGACCCAGAAGTCAAAGACGACCTCAACCGCCGCGCGAACCCCACGAGCCGCTGCCGGATCTGGTGCTGAACGCCTATTACCTGCTGGGTTACGACTGGCGTGAGACATGGAGAGCCTGGAAAGCGGCTGGCCTGCCCACGCCGCCTGTGATGATCACCGTCTGTAACCGAACTGAGACAGCAGCGCGGGTCAAGCACGCCTTCGACTCGCGGAGCATTCACATCGACGAGCTATGCGACCCGGAGCGAATCCTGCATATCGACTCGAAGGTGCTAGAAGAGGCTGAGGCAAAGGAAGAGTCCGCGGTAACAGTAGAGGCGTCGAACGAGACCGAGGAGGGGGAGGAGGAAGAGGCACCCGTCGAGCGCAGGCTAACCAAGGCAGAGCAGGCAGAACTTTTGCGGAAGATCGTAGATACGGTTGGCAAGGTGGGGCAGCCAGGCGAGAAGATCCAGAACGTCATTTCCGTCGGGATGCTGAGCGAGGGCTGGGACGCCAAGACGGTGACGCACATTATGGGGCTGCGGGCCTTTACCTCGCAACTGCTGTGCGAGCAGGTTGTAGGCCGGGGCCTGCGCCGCACATTCTACGAGATCAACCCACAGACCGGGCTGCTTGAGCCCGAGTACGTCAACATCTTCGGCGTGCCTTTCACGTTCTTACCGCATGAGAGTAGCGGAGATGGCCCGCCACCGCCGCCAACGCCCAAGACTGCGGTAGAGCCGGATCCAGCCAAAGCGGAGTTTGAGATCCGCTGGCCGAATGTGGTGCGTATCGAGCGCGTACTTCAGCCAGTATTGACTCTTGATTGGTCGAAGGTGCAGCCCTTGGAGCTGAACGCGGCCCAGACACCGCAGGTGGCCGAACTGGCACCAATTCTCGAAGGCAAGCCAGACGTAACTCAAATCAGCCGCATCGAACTGGAGCAGTTGGCCCGGGAGTTTCGCACCCAGCGCATCATCTTCGAAACTGCCCGGAACGTGTTCGATCAAATCAAGCAAAGCTGGAAAGGCAGTCGCGAAATCTTGCTGGCGCAGTTGGTGCGGATTGTGGAGCAGTTCATTCGCTCTGACCGCATCTTGATCTCCCCACCTCTTTTTTATCAGGACGAACTGCGCCGTCGGTTGATCATCACCCTCAACATGTCACGGATTGTGCAACATGTGTGCGAGGCGGTGCGGCAGGAAAACACAGAGCGGCTTACTCCAATCTTCGACCGCGATCACCCTATCCGCTCGACGGGCCAAATGCGTACCTGGTACACGAGCAAACCCTGCCAACGCACGCGCAAGTCACACATCAACGTCTGTGTCTACGACAGCACCTGGGAGGCGTCGGACGCTTTCGTCCTGGACAATAGCAGTGCCGTGAGCGCCTAGGCAAAAAACGACCATCTGGGCTTCGAGGTGCCTTACGTCTATCGTGGCGTGGTGCGGAAGTATCGGCCAGATTTTCTTGTGCGGCTTGCCAATGGCGACATGCTCATTCTGGAAACGAAGGGACAGGACACTGAGCTAGACCGGGTGAAGCGGTGCTATCTCGAGGAGTGGGTGCAAGCCGTCAATACGCATGGCGCGTTCGGTCGCTGGCAGTGGAAGGTGGCCCGTCACCCAGGCGAGATACGGGACATTTTGTTGCAAAGCCTGGAGCAGTAGGAAGCTGGAACCCGAAAGGCTTGTGAACGTGTTGATAGCAGCCAACTGCTGGGCCCCCCGTGCATACTGCGGCCCTCTCTCAGAGGGATGTACGGATATTCGCCAAGGCTGAGCCGTCTTTCCTGGCCCCGGAATCGGTAGCGAAACCGCCAGAGCCTCGACCCGTTGGGCTTCACCTCCAAGTACAGCCTTCTTTTGTCCGGCAACTGGCAGGGCTTGTCCTTGGGTTTGGCATTCCTGATAACTATCTCCGACAGAGCCATGTCCCGCCCTGGCTTTTGTGTCCCTGGTCATGTCCCACTTCAGCCCGGATTACGGTGGATTTTGTCAGTCTATCTTGGACACTGAAAAGCCCGGAAGCCCTTCTAGACAAGGGCTGGCTGGATCTGGGTGGATGTCATCGGACTACGTAGTAACGGAGAGGGTGGGATTCGAACCCACGGTGGCTTGCGCCACGGCAGTTTTCAAGACTGCTTCCTTAAACCACTCGGACACCTCTCCACTCTATCCCTGGCAGGGATCTGCAGCCTTACCTATCTTAGGCTCTGCAATTGCCTTTGTGCAGCCGGGGAGCCACCCCCCTGACAACAACTTGTGAGCAAGAACAGGGATCCGCTATAACCCACCTGAGGGATCCCTGGCTGACCGATGAGAGGACACTTTTGCCCAGCCCAGGTGCAACTTCTAGCTTGTCTGGCGCCGGTGTTGCTGACCGCCTGTCGACTCCTGCCGTCTACAGAACCTCCTGCCGCTGCCCAGCCGGATCCAGTGCTGCGCCACATCGGTGAAGATGGCACCCACTTTGAGGCTTCTGTGGGCGATACCCGCGCCCTTCCTCCCCACTTCCCGCAGCAGTTGCGTCTACCCAACGCCACCGTCGTCTCTTCCGGGCAGATTTGGGATCAGGAGGGGGGGGTGGCTTCCTTGATCCTGAAGACCTCTCAGCCTCTGGAGGAGATTGCCGCTTACTACCGCCGCACCCTCTGGGGCCGGGGCTGGGATCTCCTCTCCGATGTTGAGCAGGCCAACGGCATCCGCACGCTGGTGTTCGAGTCTCCCCCCCGCCCCGACAGACCACTCCAGCAGGCAGTCATCCAGCTGGGATCCCCTCGCCGCGGGCCGGATCAGGTGGAGTACCGCGATATCTTGATTTTGCTGAGTACCATTGCCCCTGTTGGCGAAGCGCCGCCTGCTGCTCCTTAGAGCATGCCCGTCTATACCCAAGCAATTGCAATTGCCGCTGGCGTGGCCCAGGTGGAGCGCTGCCTAGTCGACCCCGAGCTGATGCGGCGCTGGCTTAACCCCCTTTTGGGATGTGAAGCCCTGGGATCCCCCACGGGACAATTGGGTAGCCGCTACCGCTTTTTCCTACGCCTGCCTCTAGTCTCCCCCAGCTTGGACTGCGTGATTGTCGAGCGCGCCGAGGGCCTGGTGGAGTGGCAGTTCGAGGGTTTTTTTCAGGGCACTGACCGCTGGGAGTGCCACCCCCAAGCGTCGGGGACGCTCTTGGTCAACCGCTTTGAGTTTTGCATCCCCAACCCCTGGGTAGCGGCAGGGTTTCATCTCGTGGCAGCAGACCTGACCCGGCACGACATGCGGGCGCAACTGCGGCGGCTAAAGGCAGTAGCCGAGGCTTTGGGTTAGGCTGGTGGCAGGGAGTAAAGAAACGTAAAAAACTGCTATGACCAGCAACAGCGGCTTGTTCAACCGTCGCTTCTTCGAAAACTTCATCCCCCAGCCAGCCAACAACTCTCTGCAGATTGGCGAGCTGGCCCCCGACTTTGAGCTGCCTAACGTGCAAGGGGATCCCGTGCGCCTGTCAGACTACCGCGGCCACAAGCCGGTGGTTCTGGCCTTTACCCGCATCTTTACGGAAAAGCTCTTCTGCCCCTTCTGCTACCCCCACATCCAGGAGCTAAAGGCCCGCTACGAAGAGATCCGGGCGCTGGGAGCAGAGCTGCTGATGGTTACCAGCACCGACCCGGTGCAAAGCCAACAGATCCAAGCCGACCTGCAACTGCCCTATCCGCTGTTGGTGGATCCAGAGTGCAAAACTTTTCGGCTCTACGGCGTTGGCCAAGCCCTAGGGGCGCCCCTGCCGGGCCAGTTTGTTGTTGATCGCGAAGGGAGGCTGCGCTATAAGCACCTCTTCTCCTTTGCCGAGCCCAACGCCAACACTGACGAAGTGCTGCGGGTCTTGCGGGAGGGGCTGACCAGCGGCTGGGACGGGACTCGTCGCGTGGCTCCAGTGCCCTTTTTCTAGGCGGTTTCTAGGCAAGCTGGGAAGAGGAGGGAAAAGGGGTGGTCCTTGCGCGGCTGGCCCAGAACAGCGCCCGGCAGGCGGAGATCCTGGGACTACATGCGGCGCTTGCTCTCCTTGGGCAGGGCGGAAGAGCCACAACTGCCGCCGCCTCTGGTGCTGCGCAACATCCTGGTGGATTTGGGGCCGGTTT
>NZ_JANSJL010000058.1:2591-11546 GCF_047502745.1 Synechococcus sp. F70.1 | reverse complement strand
TGGGCCTGTGGCTTATCCTGAGCATCCTCCGCTCCGGTCGCCTGCGCGGCTAACCCTACGTATCCCTGTGCTTGGGATGTTTGCAAAACAACGGTATCAACGCCTTTGCGAGCGCCTCCAAAAATCCCGCAAAGGCCCATTTTTTCGTTACCCGCTCGATGCCTTGCGCTACAAGGCTTTCAGGCTCTCACCGCCTCTCTCCAAGGCCACTTTTTGCCCTTTTCGACCGACCCCCTCGCAAATGGGTCTTGTACCCCTTGCCCTGCTTGGCTTCAATCGAGGAGCAGTCCTAGTGCTGGCTCTGCTGGCTAGGGGCTCTGCCCCGAAAGCTAGGGCTGTTCTCCCTTCGGGGGGATTCCTAGAAATTGGAAACTACTCGATAATGATCCGGTCGGCCATTTGGCCGCCTCGCGTTCCCCCTTCGGGAGGATCCCTAGAAGTTGAAAACGCCAGGCATTACCTACCGGCAAAGCGCGGGGCTTGGCTGTAGCTCCCCCTTCGGGGGGATAAAAATTGGAAAGGAATCGGGAACGCCCCTGTGAGCCTAGTGCTGCCAAAGCTCGCCCTGACGTTGGGAGATCCGGCGGGGATTGGGCCAGAGATTGTGCTCAAGGCGCTGGCGGATCCCCAAGTGCAGGCCTGCGCCCAGATAACGGTGGTGGGCGAGCGGCAGGTTTTGCAGGCTACCTACCGTCTCTTGAAAGCAAAAGGGGTAGCGGATCCCTTAGCTGACCCAGAAGGGATTCCAGTCCTAGAGTGCGGCAGCGGCTTCCACCTAGAGCCCTCTGGCGTGGGCCGGGGGGATACCCAGAGCGGAGCGGCTAGCTTTGTCTACCTGAAAACGGCTGTTGAAGGGGCGCTGCAAAGCCAGTTCCAGGGGATCGTGACCGCCCCCATTGCCAAATACCTCTGGCACCAAGCGGGCTACCCCTTCCCCGGCCAAACAGAGGTACTGGCCCAGCTCAGCGGGCGCGAGTGCTACGGGATGCTGTTTGTGGCCCGTTCTCCCTACAGCGGCTGGCAGATGCGGGTTCTACTGGCCACCACCCACATCCCCTTGAGCCAGGTGCCCCTCACCCTCACCCCAGAGCTGGTGCGCAGGAAGTTGGACTTGCTGGCGGGATCCCTGCGCGAGCTCTTTGGGATTGGCGATCCCGTAATTGCCGTGGCTGGCCTCAACCCCCATGCCGGCGAACGGGGGCAACTGGGTTCAGAAGAACAGGAGTGGCTGGCGGAGCTGCTAGGTACCTATCCCCACGCCAGAATCTGGGGGCCGCTCCCCCCCGATACGATGTGGCTAGCTCCCGCCCAAGCCTGGTATGGTCAAGGGTCTCCCGCCGTGGCTGATGCCTACCTGGCCCTCTACCACGACCAAGGCCTGATCCCGGTGAAGCTGCTGGCGTTTGACCGAGCCGTCAACCTAACCCTGGGGTTGCCCTTTATTCGCACCTCCCCTGACCACGGCACTGCCTTTGACATAGCTGGACAGGGGGTGGCCCGCGCCGAGAGCCTCAAGCAGGCAATCCTGCTGGCAGCCGAACTGGCCCCTACGGCCGCCGCAGCGTCTCGATCCCTCCAGGGCCAGCAATAATGGCCTCCGTGGCCATGCCGATAAACAGGCCGTGCTCCACTACCCCCACCGTTGCTTTGAGTTGCTCAGCTAGCTTGGCTGGATCGGCAATGGGGCCAAACTGGCAGTCGAGGATGTAGTGCTGCTCGTCGGTGAGGTAGGGATCCCCGTCGGCCGTGCGCCGCAGCACCGCCTGGCAGCCCAGGGCTTCCACCCGCGCCAGGGTGGTCTTCCAGCCAAAGCGCACCACCTCCACCGGCACTGGGAAGCGCGTGCCTAGCTGCGCCACCTTCTTGGAGGCGTCGGCAATGATGATTAGCTCGGCGGCGCTGGCCTCCACCAGTTTCTCCCGCAGCAGGGCTCCCCCTGCCCCCTTGATGAGATTGAGGGATCCCACCTCAATTTCATCAGCTCCATCGATGGCCAGATCCAAGCGAGGCTGCTCTTCCAGCGTGGCCAGCGGGATCCCTAGAGAGCGCGCCTGTTCCGCCGTGCGCTCGGAAGTGGGCACCCCGATGAACTGCAGCCCCTCCTTTCGCATGCGCTGGGCTAGGGCGCTCACTGCAAAGGCGGCTGTGGAGCCCGTCCCCAGGCCCACCACCATGCCTGACTGTACCCGCTGGGCTGCTGCCTGGGCTGCCGCCTGTTTCAGCTCCTCAGAACTAGCCATCCTATTCCCGCTGGAGTCCAACTTGCTATTCTACCGCCCACTCCAACTAAAGCCCTGCGGCGCCTCCACCACCTGGCCAAAGAGATCGTAGGGCTCGGCCCGCGTAATCTGGACCGGCACCAGGGATCCCAAAGATCCCGGCCCGCGCACATACACCACCCCGTCCACCTCAGGGGCAAAGCGGGGGGAGCGGCCAATCCACTCGCCCGTGCGGGGGTTTTCCTGCTCCAGGAGCACAGGCACCACCTGCCCCACCTGCTCGCGGTTGCGGCGGAAGGCGATCTCCTGCTGCAGCTGCATCAGGCGGGCGCGGCGCTCTTTTTTGACGCGCTCAGGCACTTGGTGAGGAAGGTGGTAGGCAGGCGTGCCTTCTTCGGGAGAAAAGGTAAACACCCCCACATGGTCAAATTGGTGGCGCTGCACAAAGTCCAACAGATGCTGGAAGTGCTCCTCTGTCTCGCCAGGAAAGCCGACGATGAAGCTGGTGCGCAGCACGGCCTTGGGTAGGGCCTGACGCAGCCGCTCGATCAACCGGTCGTTGACCTGGTCCTGCCAGGGGCGGTTCATGGCCTTGAGGATCTCGGGGTGGCTGTGCTGCAGCGGCAGATCCAGATAGAGCAAGAAATTGGGGGTCTCCTGAATGGCCTCTACCACTGCCGGAGTAATGCCCGTAGGGTAGGCATAGAGCATGCGGACCCAGGGAATAGGGATCTTGCCCAGAGCACGGATGAGCTCCGCCAGCCGCGGCTCCCCGTAGAGGTCGATCCCGTAGTTGGTGGTGATCTGGGAAATGAGAATCAGCTCCTGCACCCCTTCTGCAGCCAGTTGTTCGGCCTCCCGCAAGATGGACTCGATGGGGCGAGAGCGTTGCTTGCCCCGCAGGTGAGGGATGATGCAGAAAGAGCAGCGATAGTCACACCCCTCGGCCACCCGCAGGTAGGCCACTGGCGCGTGGGTAGTGCGATAGCGGGGGACAGTCTCATCGGCAATGTAGTCCAAGCTGGAGGTGACGGCATTAACCCGCTCTCCCCGCTCCACCCGCTCCATAACTTGGACGATTTGGTGGTAGTCGCCCGTGCCCACAATGGCCACCGCCTCTGGGATCTCCCGCAGCAGCTCCTCCTGGAAGTGCTGCGCCAAGCAGCCGGCGATGATGAGCTTCTTGCCCTGCACTGCCAGCTCCATCAAGGTGCTGACCGACTCCCGTCGCGCCGCTTCGATGAAGCTGCAGGTGTTGACAATGATGTAGTCGGCGCTTTCTTCATCCCCCTCCACCCGGTAGCCCGCCTGGGCCAGCAGGCCCATCATGTGTTCCGTGTCCACGCGGTTTTTCTCACAGCCCAGATGCACAACGGCAACAGCCGGCGCTTCCTTTGGGGAAGCAGAAAGGCTGCGAGAGGGCGTAGGCAGAGCGGTTTCCAACCAGTTCATAGCCACAGGAGAGGCCGAGAGAATGGCAACAATAGACAACAAATGAATTGGGAAAATTGAGGCCTTCCTATTCTAGTTCTAGTTGGGTTTCGCTTCTAAAGGCGGGGAGGAGGACTGTCCACCTTGTCTAACTCCCCTGCCAACCAGCTCAATCGGGATAACCCCCAAATTGAACCCACACCAAGCCGAGAGCCACAGCCACCGCCAGCCCAGTGGCCGCCCAGCTCCAGGGATCTCCTGCCCTCTCTTCTGGGAGCAGAAGCGCTCTTCCATAGCCCCGTAGGCGCAGCGCCTGATAGACCCGCTCGGAGCGCTCGTAGCTGCGCACCAGGAGAGTGCCCACTGCAGCAGCCAGGAAGGGAAGGTCTTGTCGCAAGGCCAGGTCCGGACGCCACAGGGATCCCCGCGGTCGCCAGCCCCTCAGCCGAGCTGCCCGCTGCATCCGCTGCCACTGGGTAGCCACCTCCTGCAAATAGCGCTGGGTTAGCCAAGCCAGTTCCAGGAGTAGGTCGGGGATCCCCAAAGCCCCTAGGGCTGCCAACAGGGCCGGCAGAGGGGTGGTCTCCCCCAGCAGCATTGCCAGGGCCAACAGCGCCAGGCTGCGCCCGCCAAGGCAAAGCGCCCTCTCCAGCCCCTCCCAGCGCAAAGCCAAGGAGCCCCACTGCCAGAGGAAGGTCTCCCCAACGGCAAAAGGCAAGAAGAGGACGAAGGCTATCAACAAAACTCCTGGGGCGGCCAGCCGTCTTAGCCCTCGGCGCAGGGGCAAGCCGGAGAGCGCCCAAAGAAGAGCCACCAACACCCAAACTAGGGGTAGCAAGGCCAAGCGCTGCACCTGGGCAAAAGCCGCCATCAATGCCAGTAGGCCAACCACCTTGGGCAGAGGCCGCCAGCGGTGGAGCCAAGGGGAGGAAAAACTCCTGGAGGCGAGAGGCGGGCAGGGCAGATTAGCCTTAGAGCTTTTCATCCTCCCCCAAAAGCTGCGGCTGTACCCGCTGCAAGAACAGCACCACCCAACGGGTAAACAGCCCCTCCACCCCTGCCAGCGGCAGATGAGCTGCCATCAAGCCGGCCAGGGCCAAGCGCTCTGCGGACGTGGAAGGGATCCCCTCGCTGTACAGCGCCGCCAGCACCACGCCGTAAAATAGCAGCGCCGCCAGCACCACCCCTGCAGCTCCTGCCCAAAAGGCAGCCCAGCCCGTTCCCAGCCGCCGCCGGCTTGCTTGAAAGATCCCTCCTGCCAGAAGCGCCGGGATCCCCAAGATGGCGGCGTTGATCCCCAGGGTGGTCAGCCCTCCATGCCCAAAAGCCACGGCCTGAAAGAACAGGCCCACCAGGATGGCCGGGTAGGCCAAGACCCCCAAGAGCACGCCCATTAGGCCATTGAGCAGCAGGTGTAGGCTGGCTGGAGGAAAGGGCAGGTGAATGGAGGAGGCGACAAAAAAAGCCGCTGTCAGCAGCGCTGCCTTGGGGAGCGGGCGGCGGGGATCCTTTTCCAGCCGCTGCAGGCGGCCCAGGCTGTAGCCGGTGATCAAGGCGGTGAGGCCATAGCCTCCCAACCACAGGGGCGCTGGCAAAAGGCCCTCGCTGATGTGCATGGCTAGTCCTGCTCCAGAGCAGCAGCGCCGACTTCGGAGCTTGGCCGTTCTCCACCCACAGAGGCGGCAGGGCGGGGCCGCAAGAAAAACAGCGCTGTGCCTAAGCAGCCCCAGATAACGCAGGCGGCCATGACCCCTCGCTGCAGAGGCCCAAAGCCAGGAGAGGGGGGGCTGGGGATCCCTAGCCCCTCTCCAACCGGCACCTTCACCACTACGCCGTGCCCCGCCTGGCGAATGTGCACCTGCCACAGGCCCTTGAGCTCCGGATCCGGCTGCAGCCAAAACCGGCCCTGGGCGTCCGTCTGCCCCTCCTGCCAAGGAGTGCTGGGATTGCTAGGTGCAAACACCGTTACCTGCGCCGAACGCATCGGCTCGCCTGTATCGTAGCGGGCCTGGATCTCGAACGTGGGAACTGCTCGCCAAGAGGCCTCCACCCCGTGTCCCCAAGCCGGGGCAGCCAGAAGCAGGCCAAAAGCCAGCCAGCTCAATTGCCAGCAAGAGTGGAAAGGGGCGCGACTTGGCCAGACTGGGTTCATCGCTAAGCAAAGGATAGAGGACAACAAAAGCCAACGGGACTTGAGGGCAAAGACCTACGTCAAGAACCCCGTCCTGCCGAGGCAATCAGGCGAACCCCAGCGCTGCCTTTGAGGCCGTCCTTGAAGGGCAGCCTGTCATTCCCAAACAGGTGGTCGAAGTGGAAGGCGGCTCCCCAGTCCGCCACCTGGCCTCCCGGACAAGACCCTTGTGCTCTTCTCCCACCTACTCGCCACAGACGAGGGCCAGCTCAGGACTGAACTTGAGCACACATGGGATCCCCTCCGCCTCCCTTTTTGCTGTTCAGGCTCTACCCTTGATCCAGAGAGAGTAGCCCTTCGACGGACCCTCCAGCGCCGGCGTTTGTCGCTTGGCCCAGGCAGTCCTGCTCTACCGAACCACAGATTTCTTCACCCTTACAATCCCCCGCTGGGGCATCCCCCAGAAACTACTCCTGCGCCAAGTTTCCGGCCCGCACCCAACCTTCCTGCCCGTTCTGCCGCCGGATGCGCTGCCAGCGGCCATCGGCGCTGTATTCCAGCACTTCCACCACCTCGTTCATGGGCACACCACCGATGTAAGCTCCTTCCCGGTCGGGAGTGGCCCGTAGCGCTAGGCCAATCGGCTCAATTACCCGTCCCCGTTCCCCTGGAGCAAGGCTGGTTTCTACCAGTGGCCGAATTAGCGAGGGGGTAGAGTTAGGTGTAGATTCAACCCCAGAAGTTGCAGAAAGTGGAGCCGAGGCAACTGCTGCTCCTTCCACGGGGCCCAGGTTGCCAGCGCGTACCCAGCCTTCCTGGCCGTTCAGCTCTCGCCGCACCCGTTGCCAGCGGCCATCGGCGCTGTACTCCAGCACCGTCACTATTTCCCCCGCCCCAATTCCCCCTTGGTAAGCTCCCTCCACTGAGGGCTTGCTGCGGATGGCTAGACCCCGAGGCTCGATCACCCGCCCCCGGCTGCCAGGCGGAAAGGCAGTGGAATCAAGGCTGCCTACAGCCGGCGGAGACTCCCTCTGAGTAGGGCGAGCCGAGGGGGAAAAGGGCAAGCTTGTCGGTCTAGGCAAAGGCTCCACCCGCACCGCTCGAGGAAACTGCGGCACTGCAGGGGGAGCCACCAGGGGAGCAATGAACTGCCACGCCTGCCAACCCAGAGCAGCCAAGGCCCCAACCGAGAGGCTCAGGGCCATTAGGGTGCCGAAGGGAAAACTCCCCACCGCCGGAGAAGAACGGCCTCGCACCGGGTAGTTAGCCATCCAAAACTCAGCTCCCAAAAGCTGAGAGTAAGAGCCTTGCCAACGCTTGCAAGCCCCAGAGCATCTCTAGTACTTCTAGTTTCGCCTCTGGGTGCTGGCTTGGGAAGCTATCTCCCAAGGGGCAAGCTCAGCAGCACGTTTAGCCTCTACTTGGTGAACATATTCTCCCAGTCGGTGGTGAGAATTTCGTGGCCAAAGGTCCAGCCGGCTAGGAGCAAGGGCAAGGCCAAACCCAAGAAGCCGAAGAAACTGATTACCTGAGCAATTTGCCGCTGCGCCCTTTTCCTTTTCGGGTCGGGGATGTTACTAGCAGCTACCGTGAGCTTTGAGCAAAAGGCTACCACCACCGCCCCCGCTGGCCCCAGCACCAGCGATGGCCACAGCCAATCCGCTACCTGCGCATACTCGTAGGCCCGCGTGAACGGCATGATGACGAAACAGACCAGCTCTAGCACTCCCCAGGTGAAGAGGGCCACCTGGATATCCTTGCGAAAGACGGCGTTGGGATCGTAGTACATAAGCCTCTGGGAAGAACCCCCACCATGCCACTCTAAGGCCTGGCCGGCAAGTTGTTACTCCCCTCCTTTGCAGACAGCCTAACGAGTGGTTGCCACTCATTTGCCCAGAGACAGAGGCTCGAGGAAAGCCAAACAGCCAATTCAATAAGAGTCTGAAGCAGTCTGTTGTATAAATAAAGACTACCTGGGTTTGCCGCTTTCTGCAGCCCGGATACGTCCTGCTGGCAGAGCTCTTCTGCAGCCCTGTCCCCTCCTAGTTACCCCGCTATGTTCCGCATCCTTATTGTCGACGACGATCCCAGCATTTGCACGCTGCTCAAGCGGTATTTGCAGCGCCAAGGGTACACGGTCGAGGTGGCTGCAACCGGTGCCGAGGGCCTGCAGCAGTTACGTACTTTTCAGCCGGACTTGGTGATTTTGGATTTGAACTTGCCAGATGTCAGCGGCTACAGCCTCTGCCGGCAGATGCAAAAGGAGACTGGCGTGTATGTATTGATGCTAACCAGCCGAGTGAATCCTGCCGACAAGCTGCAAGGATTTCAGCTAGGCGCAGATGACTACCTGACCAAACCCTTCACCCTACCGGAGCTACAAGCACGGGTGCAGGCTATCCTGCGCCGGGGGCGGACGAAAGCCCAGGGAGGGAGCGCCCCCGTTCTAACCTTTGCCTCCTTGGTGATTAACCCAGAAACCCGGGAAGTCACTCGCGACCAGCGCCCCATTAGCCTAACGGCTCTGGAGTTTGACTTGCTCTACACCATGGCCCGCTACCCTGGACGGGTTTGGCGACGCGCTGAACTGATCCGAGAGGTGTGGGACTTTAACTATGAAGGAGATGAGCGAGTCGTTGATGTCCACATTGGCCAAATTCGCAAGAAGTTAGAGACTGATGCCAGTCAGCCAGAGCTAATCCGCACCGTGCGCGGCGTTGGCTACAAGTTTGAGCCACCCACTCCAAAGGAGGGAGGAGAGGAATTCAAATAGCCATAAAAGAGAGAGAGGTTGAGAGTAAAAGCGCGCTAATCCAGACGACGGCCTGTCAAGCGCACAAAGATATCTTCTAGGTTGGCAGGGCGCACCATCAGGCCGGTTTTGTCGGATTCGGCTTCCAACTGCCGCTGGGCCTCCGCCAAGCTGGGGAAAAAGGTGTAGCTCACCTCCTGTCCAGGTCGGGAGCGCACCAGCAGAGCTTCCCCGTACTTGGCCCGCAACTGACTAGGGCTGCCCAGCTCGATCAGCTTGCCGCCGTCCATGATGCCGATGCGGTCGCACAGCTCTTCGGCCTCCTCCATGTAGTGGGTGGTAATTAGCAAGGTCATCCCCTGTCGATTCAGATCCCGCAGGATCTCCCACAACAGCCGCCGCGCTTGGGGATCCAATCCAAC
>NZ_JANSJL010000058.1:0-2491 GCF_047502745.1 Synechococcus sp. F70.1 | reverse complement strand
TGCCGCCGCACTGCTAAGGGATCCCGCACCACGTCGTAGCCCCCCACTTGGATGGATCCCTGGCTGGGTCGCGTGAGGCTAGTGAGCATGCGGATGGTGGTGGATTTGCCGGCGCCGTTGGGCCCCAGCAGGGCAAATACCTCCCCCTGAAAGATCCGCAGGCTCAAGTCCTGAACAGCCACCTGCTGCCCAAAGCGCTTCCACACCCCCTGCATTTCCACTGCCGCCGGCTGGGTCTGGGGCAGAGTCGGGGCCATTGAAAGAGGGGTTGCAATCAGCTCCATCTGCAGTGTAAAGAAGTCTTTCTTCCCTAGCATACGCCAGTTGGGTTGGCCTTCTCTCCTGGGCGGCTGTGATCCTCCTTACTCGGAGCTTTCACCTCGCCCTTGTAAAATAATTGACATCCAGCTGAGGAGCGGGGCTAGGCCAAAGCTCTACCCGAAGCACCAAGCTATAACCATTCAGGCGAGGCGCTATGCAGACTAGAGACCGATTTGATCAGATTGACTTCCGACTGGATCGCCTAGTCGGCGCTGTGTTGACCCTAGTTGAAGCCGTCAGCTCTATCAAAGACGACTTGTCCCACTTAAAAGACATCGTTCAGCAGCAGGCGCGGATGACGCAAGAGCACAGCGCGTGGCTGGAGGAGTTCAAGGCGGTTTGCCAGCAGCAAGCGGAAACAGCCCGGTGCCAAGCCGAAACGGTTGAGCGCCTCATTGCCCACTTCTTGCTAGCTCAGCAGCCCAAGGCTTAAGGCATGTCACAATGACAGCAGAGCTGAGGTCATCCGCCCTTGGAGTTCCCGCTTGCACCAGCCCAGCAGGGTTCTGTGGACACAGAAGAGGTGCTGGCCTTTTTTCGCTGTCGTCGCCTGCCCTACTTGGATCGCTTTGGACCTCAAGAAGCCAAGCTGCCGACGGAAAACCTGCTGGAGCAATGGCGTCGGGATCGCCAAGCTCTGCAAGCTACTGTCCTGGAGCGATTCCCGGGAGAACAGGTCGCGCCGGGCAATGAAGCCCTTCTGGCAGCTATGGCAGCAGGGGCGGAGCGGATCTACGGCGGGCAGATTGTAGCAGAGCTGTTTTGGGAAGCTGAGGCGGAGCTTGCCAGCTCTGAAGTTGCCCTCGCCTCTTCCCCTGAGACAGAGGTTGAGCTCCCTGAGGACGACTCCACTAGGGCTGTTCCAGAGTTTCGTTCCGTTTGGGTAAGCAGCTCGCTGGACCTCCTGATTCGGGATCCCGCCCTTCGCAGCCAAGACCGGCCCGTTTACCTGCCGGTGCACATTCGCCTCGGCAAGCGCCCCAAGCCGGAGTACGAACTGTTGTTGGCTTTGCAGGCCGAGTTGCTTGGATCCCTGGAGGGGCAGGTGCCCAAGCACGGCTTTCTAATTTTGAAAGACAAGGAATGGTACCCCGTCGAGCTAGATCGACGACGTGCTCAGGTGCGCCGCCTGCTGCAAGATTACCTGCGCTCCCTTAGTCGACCCGAGCCGCCCCAGGTGTTAATGGCCCGCAGCCGCTGTCATCTCTGCCACTGGCGGAACTACTGTCGGCAGCTAAACGCCACCACCCAGCCCCTCAGCCTGCTACCGGGTGTAACTAGATCCCGCTATCCCCTTCTGCAAAAGGCGGGGATTGACTCAATTGAAGCCTTAGCCAACGCCCCCCTAGAAACGCTACAGGCCATTCCCAAGTTGGAAGTCGACGTGGCCCTGCAACTACAGCTCCAAGCCCGCGCCACCCTCAGCCGCCAGCCCCTCTGGCTGCAATCCCCACCCCCAGCTCTGCCGACAGCGCCCGTGGAGCTGTACTTCGACATCGAGGCAGATCCCCGCCACAACGTTGCTTACCTGCTGGGCTTGCTCGTGGTAGAACAAGCAGAGGAGCACAAGGTTGTCAACTACTACAGTTGCCTAGCTGCCGAGCCACAGGAGGAAGGACAGGCCTGGCAACAGTTTCTAGAGTTGGTTCAACGTTACCCTGAGGCGCCCATTTATCATTTCCATGGCTTTGAAGTACAGACTTGCCGGCAACTGGGGGAGCAGTACCAAACGGATCCCCGAGAGGTGCAGCAACTGTTGGAGCGCTTTGTGGATTTACACACCTGGATTCAGCGGTCGGTAGTGCTGCCCGTTGAGAGCTACTCCCTGAAGAACATCGCCCGCTGGTTGGGGTTCAAGTGGCGACTGCCCGAGGCCAATGGAGCCTACTCCATCTACTGGTATAGCCAGTGGCTAGAAACACGAGATCGCCACTATCTAGAGCAGGCACTCATCTACAACGAGGACGATTGCCAGGCTACCTATCGCCTTAAAGCTTGGTTGAGTCAGAGTGCAGCTTCTGAGTCCAGTAGGAGATAGCTCCTTCCCTTTGCCTAGCAAGGCAGTAACTGCCCTCCTTCTTCCAGCAAAAAACCCCCACCGAGGGGTGTAGTAGGGTCTGGCACCGAGCTATTTTTCCGGAGGGTCACCCCTCCAGTAGGTTCGCCGCTG
>NZ_JANSJL010000057.1:0-38213 GCF_047502745.1 Synechococcus sp. F70.1 | reverse complement strand
GTCTGTTTTCAGGATCACTGGGAAACCAACGCATAAGCGTGGCAGGCTTCAACCAAAGACCTTTCTTGCGAACAACCCGCCAAAAACTGACGAGTGTCTTGGAGTACAGCTCGCCTGCGGCTCTGCTCAAAAGTTGCAGTTGGTCTGAAACTCCCAGCTTGAGCTTGCGGACAAAGTACATGCAAAGTTGTCCTTCTGCTATCTAGAGCATCATACAAAAAGCCGCTCTCAACGGCAGGGCTTGAAACCCAGTTTTCTTGGTCAAATGCGCGTACGAATGCACTGGCGAATGCGGAGATTGGACTGGTCCAGGTTGGCAAACCCACTTAGAAGCGTGCCCCGACCGTCTAAAAGCAGCAGGGCGGCCTGGCGGCGAAAATCGATCCCGGGTAGCACTTCGGCGGCGATCTCCTGCAGCTTCTGGATGGCTGCCCCCTCGAAATCAACCGAGACATGGACAAACGGAGAAGCCAAGCGGGGATCTGTCGGCACGCTCTCGCGGATGGCCTGCAGAACCAGGTCTCGCACCAGCTGCAGCCCTCTGCCATCGATCAACACAACCTGGCGCAGCCGAGGGTTGTGCCCAAACTCCAGAGCCAAACTTGTGGAGAGGGCCTCTGCTTGGGAGCGGGTTTGGCGGTTGGTTAAGATCAGCGCCTGCAGGCCGTGGTAGCTGCCTAGGTCAAGGGGATCCCCGGAAATGCTTTCCAGCCTGAGGTCAAGGGATACGTTGGGGCTGCCGTTGCTGGGGCAGTTGCCAGCTTGAGCTGGAGCCAACGGGCCCAAGAAGAGGAGAGCAAAGGTAGCAACCCCACAAGCGACAAGTCTTTTTGGAAAAGCAAGCAGGCAGCCGCAGCCAAGCAAAACTCGTTTCATAGCAGCAAGTTCTGGGGTGGGCTGGCCAAATCTTAACCAATCTTCATCTTTGGCCTTGGCGCTCCTGGTCGGGCTTCCCACCCCCGTTGGGTTGCCAGCCTGGGCCCATAATGGAAAGCAGTCTCTCGGGGGCGGCAATAAATATGGCTTCTAGTTCCTTGTTGGATGGCCTCAATCCCTCCCAACGCCAAGCGGCGCAGCACTTTTGTGGCCCTTTGCTGGTGGTGGCGGGGGCAGGTTCCGGCAAGACACGCACCCTCACCCACCGCATTGCCTACCTCATCCGCCACTATCGGGTAAATCCAGAGGAGATTTTGGCCGTTACCTTCACCAACAAGGCCGCTCGCGAAATGAAGGAGCGCATCGAGCAGCTTTTTGCCGAGCAGGAGGCGCAGGAACAATTTGGGATCCCTTTGGCGCAACTGGAGCCTGCTCAGGCCACCCGGCTGAAATCCAGTGTTTACCACCGTTGGATTAAGCCCCTTTGGATCGGCACGTTTCACAGTCTATTTGCCCAGATCCTGCGCCTGGAGATTGAAAAATATCGGGATCCCAAGGGACGCAGGTGGACTCGCCATTTCTCAATCTTTGACGAGTCTGACGCCTACTCTTTGATTAAAGAAATTGTGATCAATCGGCTTAACTTGGATGAGCGCCAGTTTGATCCCAAGTTGGTGCGCCATGCCATCAGCAAGGCCAAAAACCAGGGCTGGACTCCTGCGGATCTGGAGCGCCACCAGCCCAATTTCCGCGGCCGCGTCCTAGCTCAGGTTTACGAGCTCTACGAAGATCAACTGGCGGCCAATAATGCCCTCGACTTCGACAACTTAATTTGGATCCCGGTGCAGCTTTTCCGCCAAAACGAGCAGGTTTTGGCCTACTGGCACCAGCGCTTTCGGCACATCTTGGTGGACGAATACCAAGATACCAACCGCACCCAGTACGAACTCATCCGGCTGCTAGTTACCAATGGGGAGAGCTGCCGCTCCAAGTGGGACTGGACCAATCGCTCCATCTTTGTGGTGGGTGATCCGGATCAAAGTATCTATCGCTTTCGCGGGGCAGATTTTACCATTTTGCTCGAGTTTCAAGAGACCTTTGGCGATGGCCTTCCAGACGACGACACCCGCACCATGGTGAAGCTGGAGGAAAACTATCGCTCTACAGCTACTATTTTGAAGGCAGCCAACGTCTTGATCGAGAAAAACACGGAGCGCATCGATAAAATTCTCCGGCCAACTCGCCCTCCAGGCCATCCTATCGTTTGCTACCAGGCGGAGGACGAGATGGCAGAGGCTGAGTTTGTGGTCAACACCATTCGCAAGTTACACAGCCAAAATCCCAACTCTTCCTGGGGAGATTTTGCCATCCTCTACCGCACCAACGCCCAATCTCGCCCTTTTGAGGAGGTTTTGCTGCGGTGGGGGATCCCCTACACAGTGGTGGGCGGGCTGCGATTTTACGAGCGCAAGGAAATTAAAGATGTGCTGGCCTATTTGCGGGCCGTGCTCAACCCTGCCGACTCCTTTAGCCTGTTGCGCATTATCAATGTGCCGCGGCGGGGTATTGGCAAATCCACTTTGGACAAACTAACCGAAGCAGCAACTGCCCTCAATGTGCCTTTGTGGGCCATCCTCTGCGACGAGGCTGCTGTAACCAAGCTGGTGGGGCGCTCCGCCAAGCCGGTTATCCAGTTTGCCCAGTTCATCGAACATTGGCACAAACAAGTAGCGCAGGTTTCCGCTGCTACCCTTTTGCAAGAATTGCTGCGGGATTCTGGGTATCTAGCAGATCTCAAGGCCCAGGGCACGCCAGAGGCTGAGGAGAGAATTGCCAACGTGATGGAGCTCTACAACGCCGCTTGTCAATTTGAGGAAGAAGAGGAGGATCCCAGCCTCGAGGCTTTCTTGAGCGCTGTCTCTTTGGCTGCGGATTTGGACAATCTGGAGGAAGGGGCCGAGAAAGTTGCCTTGATGACGTTGCACACTTCCAAAGGACTGGAGTTCCCCGTGGTCTTTTTGGTGGGGTTGGAACAGGGTCTGTTTCCCAATTTCCGCACCCTGGAGGATCCGGCTGCTTTGGAAGAAGAACGGCGCCTTTGCTACGTAGGCATTACCCGCGCCCGCGAGCAATTGTTTCTCTGCTACGCCAGCAAAAGACGCCTCTACGGCAACTGCGAGCCTGCCATCCCCTCTCTATTTTTGAGTGAGCTGCCGCACAACCTGATCCAGTGGCAGAGAGGCGGCCTGCTGCAACCTCGCCGGGTAGCCGAACCCAGAGAGGCAGCTACTGGCTGGGAGGGATCCCAGCGCTGGGCGGTGGGAGACTGTTTGCAACACCCCAAATTTGGCCAGGGGCAAATTACTCACATCTTTGGCAGCGGCGACCAGGTTACCTTAGCTGTGAGGTTTCCCGCGGTGGGCCAAAAAATTTTGGATCCCCGTATTGCACCCATCCAAAAGCTCAGCTAGCGCTCTGGTCCAAAACGACTTTGGCAGCTTGACCGGGCAGGGCGTCTTTGAATCTGACCTGGGGGCATTGGCCGATGCAGGACTTGGGATCTGGCAAATAACTTCATAGACTAGAGCAAAGGGCTCATCGCCATGGTTTTGCTGCAACCAAAGCCGCCCCTGTGATCCCGGTTCGCCTGACCTTACGCAACTTTCTCTGCTACTCTCAGGCGGTTTTGGATCTGCGCGGGATCCACACCGCTTGCATTTGTGGTCCCAACGGGGCAGGCAAATCGGCTTTGCTTGATGCCCTTACCTGGGGCCTCTGGGGCCAGAGCCGGGCCAGCAACGACAGCGATCTCATCCGCAAAGGAGCTAGCGAAACCTGGGTGGAGGTGATCTACCGCTCGCGCGGACAGACCTACCGCGTCCTGCGCAGCCGTCACCTCTCGGGGGAGGGATCCCTGGAGTGGCAAATCCAGATTGGAGAAAGCGAGGGCCAAGCCCGTTGGCGCAGCCTTACCCGCCGGGGCCTGCGCGCCACTCAAGAGGCAATTGAAAGTCAGCTTGGCCTTGACTACGACACCTTTCTCCACTCCGCCTACCTGCGCCAGGGACAGGCCGATGCCTTTACCCTAAAGCGCCCCGGCGAGCGCAAGCAGGTCTTGGCGGACATGCTCAAGCTGGGCCAGTACGACTTGCTGGCCGAGCGCTGCCGCGAACAGGCCCGCAGCGCCAAGCTCAGAGCCGACCTGCTCCAAGAGCGCCTGCGCAAGCTGGAGCAACACCCCACCGACCTCGAGCAAATCCAAACGCAACTGGAGCAGCTTCAGCAACGGCAAACCCATCTGCAACAGCTCTTGGTGCAGCAGCAGCAGGAGTTGCAGGCTCTAGAGCGCGCCTACGAACATCGCCGCACCCTCCAGGAGCGGTACCAGCAGCTTGCCCACCATGTGCACAAGCTCAGCGCCAACCTGCACCACACCGAGCAGCAGTGGCGAGCGCAGCGGCAGCAGCTTTTGCAGTTGGAAGAGCTGGTTGCCAAAAGCGAAGAGATCCAGGCCGGCTACGAACGCTATCAAGCCCTGATGGCGCAGGATCGCCATCTCCACCATCTCTTCCAGCAGCAACAACAGCTGGTGCAGGAACGCCAAAAGCTGCAGGCCCAACAGGCCGAGCAACAGCAGCAATACCTGCAGAGGATGCAACAGCTGCAACAGGAATTGGCTGCCTGCCAGGTCCAGGCTCAGGCCGATGCCCAACTCCTGGCCGAACAGGAGCGCATTGAAAACGCCCTGTACCACTACCGGCAGGCCTATGAGCGGCTGCAGAGCTTGAACGAGGCTCAGGCTCAAGCGGCCACCCTCCTAGAGCAACAACGGCACTGGCAGGAGGAGATCCGCCGCGAGCGGGAACGCCTGCAAGCCCGCCTCCAGTTCCTCAAGCAGCATCTGCAAAGCCAGGAGAGCCTGGCCCAACAGCAGCAGCAACTGGCCGAGAAAATTGCCGCCGGAGCAGCGGCCCTGGCCGAGCTGGAACGGCAGCGCCTCTACCAGCAGCAGGTGCTGGAAAAAATCCAAGAGCGCCGCCTCTTTGTGCAGAAGCTGCAGGAGCGGCAGCGGGTTCTCCAGCAGCAGTGGCAACAGGAGGAGGAGCACTGCCGCCTGCTAGAGGATCCCTGGGAAACTTTCCCCCTCCAGAAGGATCCGAATTGCCCAGGCGCTGACCCTCCTGAACCCGGAGAGCCCTACTCTGTCCCTGCTTTGGCGGGGGTGAAGGCCGTGGCAGACAAAGCCACCCCCGAAGCAGCCTTCTCGGAGCAGCCTGCTGCGCCCGCACCGCCCGCCCCAGGGCTGGCCACGCCAGGATCCCAGCTCTGGGTTTGCCCCCTCTGCGCTCGCCCCCTCAGCCCGCCTTTGAGGGCGGTGGTGCTGCAAAAACACCGCCAGCGCCAAGAGGAGATTGCCGGCGAGCTCTTTGTCATTCGCGAGCAACTGGCGGTGGCCGACCGGGAGATCGGGCTGTTGCAAGAAGAAGCTCAGCGTCTTGGCCAGGAATTGGCCACCTGGGACGAGCGACTGCACCTCCAGGGGCGCCTGCAACAGCAGTGGGAGGCCGAGCAGGAGCGCCGTCGGCAGCTGGAGGCCTGGCGACTAGAAGCGGCAGAACTGGAGCAGCTCCTCAGCCAAGAAGCCTACGCCCAAGAGGCACGGCAGCAGCTTGCCCAGATCCAGCAGTCCCTGCAGCAGCTGGGCTACGACGAGCGGGAACACGCCCTGCAACGAGCAGAGCTGGAGCGCTGGCGCTGGGCCCTGGGCCGCTCCCAGGAACTGCGCAAAGCCCAAGAGCGCCGCCCTCGCCTGGCCGAGCAAATCGCCTCCCTGCAAGCGCAGCTAGAAGCCCTGCGGCAGACAGCCTCCTCTACTGCTCTGGCGGAACGGCTGGCCCAGATCGAGCAGGCGCTGGACCACCTTGGCTATGACGGATCCCTGCACCAGCAAGTAAAAGCAGAGCTGGCCCAGGCGCAACTGTGGCCGGCCCGCCTGCAAGCCCTCCAGATGGCCTGCCAGGAGCTGCCAGAAGCAAGAGCCCGCAGCCAGGTCTTGGCCCAACGCCTACAGGAAAGCCGCCAGCAGCTTGCCCAGGCCACCCAAGAGCTGGAGGCGCTACAGCGACAGCTGGCGGAGCAGCCCGAGGTCTCACCTGCTCACCTGGAAGGGATCCGCCAAGCCCTGCAGGAGCACCGGCAAGAGCTAGATCAGGTGCTCTCTCAGCTTGGGGCGGCCCAACAGCGGTTGCAGCAAGCCCTTGAGCGACAAGCGGAGCAAGCCGAGCTGGAGCAGCAACTGCAGCAAGCCCGCCGCCAGCAGCAGGTGTACCAAGAGCTGGCCAACGCCTACGGCCGCAACGGCATTCCTGCCCTGATCATCGAAAACGTCCTGCCGGAGCTAGAAGCCCAGGCCAACCAGATCCTGGGCCGCCTCACCCAGCACCGCCTGCAACTCCGCTTTGTAACCCAGCGCTCGGGGCGACGTTCGGACAAGCTAATCGAAACCCTCGACGTCCTCATCGCTGATCCCCGCGGCACCCGCCCCTACGAGACTTATTCCGGGGGAGAAGCCTTCCGCATCAACTTCGCCATTCGCCTAGCGTTGTCTCGCCTGCTCACCCAGCGCGCCGGCTCTGACCTGCAAACCTTGATCATCGACGAGGGGTTTGGATCCCAGGACGCCACCGGGCGGGCCCAGCTGCTGGCGGCCATCAACGCCATTGCCTCCGAGTTTGCCTGCCTCCTGGTCATTACCCATATCCCGAGCCTGCAAGATGCCTTTCCCTGCCGCATCGAGGTGCAGCCTTCTCCCCAGGGATCCCGCCTCTCCATTCGCAGCTAGTCGGCTGGCGGGGGCCGCCAGCCTGCCTTTGCAGCCAGGGGAAGCTAAGGCTCTCCTGCTTGAGCTTTTGCGCAGGGGTCGGCAGCCCCCCTGTCGCTCTCAATCCTCGTCAGGGGATCCAGAGTAGAGATCTTCCAGGCGGCTGCGGGCTTCCTCCAGGCTGGTTGTGCGAATAACCAACAAAGGCTCTTCCGTCAGGTTGCCGTCCGCATCCAAGAGCTCCGGGTGGGGCGCCTGTCGGCGAGCGCGACGCGGCGAGGCCTTGGGCTCTTCTTTGCTTAGAGTTACTACGTTAACCACCAGGTTGCGCAGCGCCACAAAGGCAATGGCGACAAAAGCAATGAGGTAGAGGATCTGCAGCATCACGAGTCAGAGGAGTCAGAAGAGGGGTGAAGTTGGCGAAAGCGGCGGCCCAGCTCGGCGCACTCCATCAGCAGGCGATGCCATTTTGCCATCAGGGCCGGGTCAATGCCAACTTCATTGTCCGATAACCGATAGAGAGCTTCCGCTGCTTGTAACTCCGCTTGGGCAGCCAAGACCCGCTCCAGGAGGGACTGCTGCACTTCTGGGCTGATGAAGTCCAGGGTTTCTTCTTGCAAAAAGCGACGGCAGCGCTCAAACCAGTAGTGGTAGTCTTCTAGCAGCGGCCCCAGAATCTGCCGCAACAGCTTGGCTTTGCTCATGTCTGGGATCTCTTTGGATGAGAAGAATCTTAGCCGAACTTAACGTTCTCCCGCTAGGGATCCCTGGCTGGCCTCTAGCTGGGCTTCCATCTCCAGCATGAGGGCTTCGATCTGAGGCAGCAATTCCTGGGCTTGCTCTTGCCAGTAGCCCCGCTGGTGGGCCTCCAGCAACCGCTCGCTCATATCCCGCAAGGCCCAGGGGTTGTGGCTTCGCAAAAACTGCTGCACCTGGGGATCCAGCAGGTAGGCGCGGGCCACCCCGGCGTACATGAAGTCTGGCACGGCGTGGGTGGTGACATCGTAGGCAAAGAGATAGTCCAGTGTGGCGGCCATCTCAAAGGCGCCCTTGTAGCCGTGGCGCATCACGCCGGCAATCCACTTGGGGTTGACGACGCGGGCGCGATAGACGCGGTCGATCTCTTCGGCCAGAGTGCGGATCTTGGGGTTGTGGGGACGGGCGTGATCCCCGAAGTAGATCTGGGGGTTGCGGCCCTGGAGCGTTCGCACCGCTGCCACCATGCCCCCCTGAAACTGGTAGTAGTCGTCCGAGTCGAGGAGATCGTGCTCGCGGTTGTCTTGGTTGTGCAGGACAACTTGCAGACGGGCCAGTTGCCGCCGCAGCGCTTCGGGGGCTGGCTCTCCCTCCCCCTCGGCCCAGTAGGCGTAGCCGCTCCAGTTGAGGTAGGCGCGGGCCAGATCCGCTTCCGTTTCCCAGTTTTGCGCCTCGATCAGCCCCTGCAGACCGGCCCCGTAGGCCCCCGGCTTGGAGCCGAAGATGCGCAGCCGCGCTCGCTTGGCCGCTTCTGAGGGAGGGATCCCTTGCTCCTGCCAGTACTGGGTATCGGCTAGCACCTGAGCCCGCAGGGGGTTGTCGCTTTCCGGCTCCTCCAGAGCGGCCACAGCTTGCACGGCCCGGTCGAAGAGGGCAATCAGGTTGGGAAAGGCATCCCGAAAAAACCCAGAAATGCGCAGAGTTACATCCACGCGGGGACGCCCCAAAACCGCTACAGGCAGGATCTCGATATCCACCACCCGTCCCCCATCCCAGCGGGGCTTGACCCCCAAAAGCGCCAGCGCCTCGGCCCAGTCCTCGCCACCGGTTCTCAGGGTGGAAGTTCCCCACACGGATAGGCCCAGATGGCGGGGATATTCCCCCTGCTCTTGCACGTAGCGCTCCACCAACCGCTCGGCAGCCAGCGAGCCAACCTGCCAGGCTGTCGGGGTGGGAATGGCGCGGATGTCCACCGAGTAGAAGTTGCGCCCAGTGGGCAACACCTCCACCCGGCCCCGCGTGGGAGCGCCGGAAGGGCCGCTGGGCACATAGCCGCCATTGAGACCGCGTAGGAGATTTTCCAGCTCCTGGGGAGTTTGCTGCAGGCGAGGGAGCAAGTCCCTCTCTATCCACTGCAGCACCTGGCTGGCTGCCGGCCCCGGCGGCGGGTCGTAGGGGATCCCCTGCAGCCGTTGGGCAATCCAGCGGCGGGCTTGAGCTTCTAGGGCAGCTACCCCATCTCCGATGCGGCGGAAGTTCTTGCCCATGGAGCTAATTCCTCAAGTAAACGGCTGCCCCTAGGCCAACCAGCATTTCTTCAGGGGTAATTTTGCCATCTTGGTTGGTGTCGAGGGCATCGAAGACGCGATCTGCCCCCATCCACTCCTCGCGGGTGATGAAGCCATCCCCATCCAGATCGTAGAGGCGGAAGACATCCTGGGCGGCGTGGGTAATCGTCTCCTTGCCGCCCTCCAGCTTCTGCAGCCGCTCGGCGAGCAGTTTTTCCAGCACCTCCAGCGCCTTGGAGAAGCCCTGGATCCCTTCCTCCAGCTTTTCCGAGGCCATGCGGTTTTCCCGGTGCATCTGATCGAAGGTGGCTCGGTCCATCACCAGGCGGGGAATGTCCATTTTCTTGGCTTTTTCCGGATCCAGTTTGCGCTCCAGGTGGCCTTCGGTGTTTTGCAGCTCCGCTAGCAGAGGTGGCGAGATGGTGAGCAGGTCGCAGCCGGCCAGCTCGAGGATTTCCCCGATGTTGCGGAAGCTGGCGCCCATCACCTCTGTTGGGTAGTCGTATTTGCGCAGATAGTTGTAGATCTGGGTTACCGACTGCACGCCTGGGTCTTCGGCGGGCGGGTAGCTCTCCCGGCCGGTGTGTTTCTTGTACCAGTCGAGGATGCGACCCACGAAAGGCGAGATGAGGGTTACCCCCGCCTCGGCACAGGCAATGGCCTGGTGCAGGCCAAACATCAGGGTAAGGTTGCAGTGGATCCCTTCTTTTTCCAGGATCTCGGCAGCCCGGATCCCTTCCCAGGTGGCGGCAATTTTAATCAACACCCGCTCGGGATCCGCCCCTGCTGCCTTGTAGAGCTCGATGAGATGGCGGGCCTTGGCAACCGTAGCTGCCGTGTCGTAGGAGAGGCGGGCATCTACCTCGGTAGAGACGCGGCCAGGAATAATGGACAAAATGCGCACGCCAAAGGCCACCGCCAGTTGGTCGACGGCGTGGGCCACCACGGTTTTGAGGTCGGCTTTGGATCCCAGGTCTTGGCGAGCCTTGAGCAAAGTTTCATCGACAATGCCCTGGTACTGGGGCATTTGGGCGGCCGCTGTGATTAAAGAGGGATTGGTGGTGGCATCCCGCGGCTTAAAGGTCTCGATGGCATTGATATCCCCCGTGTCGGCCACCACGACGGTGATCTCTCGCAACTGCTCCAGCAGGCTCCTGCTCATACTCCCCTCCTTGGGCCTCGCGCTCCGCGGCACTTTGGCAACCTAGTCCCAGTGTCACCTATCTCAGTAGGGGATCCCGCTAGCCGTGAGATTGTCTTAATTCTCTTCCGCTCCCCCTCACGGCTCTTGCCGAGAAGGCTAAAATTCCATTAAGGCTTTTTCCCCTTTCTGCCCCTTTTTTTTGCAGGTGTACGTCTTGCCTTGCTGTAAGGAGGGATCGTCGTGGCTACGGAGACCCTGGTTAAGCCTTCTGTAACCCCAAAGCACATGCCCATGTACCGGGTGTTGCTGCACAACGACGATGTCAACACCATGGAGTACGTGGTGCAGGTGTTGCTGAAGGTGATCCCATCCCTGCTGCCGCAGCAAGCCACCGAAATCATGCTGGAAGCCCACAACAACGGCGTTGCCGTGGTTATCGTGGTGCCGCGGGAACCTGCGGAGTTTTATTGTGAGCAGTTGCGCCAGCACGGCCTCACCAGCTCGATTGAGCCGGAACGCTAGTTAGGAGCAGCGTGGGTGGGCCTGCTGATTGCGAAACTCAAGGTTTTTCCCTTTCCGCTGCGCCTGTTGCTGTTTTTGGGAATCCCCCTCTTGGCCTGGCTGCCGTGGGTCGGGCTAGGGGGGGTTCTCTTTGGGCAAGACTACCTTTGGTTGCCGCTGTATGCCCTGCTGCTCCTTTGGCTGTGGCAGTGGGGATCCGGGTTTGCCGCCTATGGCTTGGACAGTAGTTGGACTTGTCGGGCTGGGATCCTCTGGGGCTTGGGGATCGGTGCCGGGGGGCTTTTCCTGCTGTTTGGCCTGGAGGGGGCCCTGGGCTGGCTGAGCTGGAAGCCAGTGGAAGGGGGATCCCTGCTCGGCTATGGCTTGCTCGGGCTGGGGGTGGGCCTGGCAGTGGCGCTGGTGGAAGAGCTGGTGTTCCGCGGCTGGCTAGTGCAGGAAATGGCGTTGGACTACGGCTGGACAAGGGCGCTATGGGGATCCAGCTTTCTCTTTGCTTTGGCCCATTTCTTGAAGCCGCCAGCGGAGGTTCTTGCCACCTGGCCTCAGTTTCCAGGGCTGTGGCTGATGGGCCTGCTGCTGGCTCAAGCAAAAGTGTGGAACCAAAACAAACTAGGCCTCAGCTTGGGGCTGCACGCCGGCTGGGTGTGGGGCGTTACCTGGGTCAACAACTTGGCCTGGATCGAGTACACCGGGAGGGCGCCAGCGTGGCTCACCGGGATCGGCAACAACCCTCTGGCTGGGCTGATGGGCCTGCTCTTTCTAGGCGGCACCTTCCTGGTTCTCAAGGGGTTGGCCGCCGGCAGAAGCTGAGCAACCTTCCCCCGCCCAAGGGCCGTTCTCATAGTAGGCGGCTACCCTCTCCTGGTCAGGCTGAGTCAGCAAGCTCACCCCCACCAGCACCGCCGTGCCGATGACCACCGCCGGGATCACCGGCAGCCAGCCCCCTGTCCAAGCCTTGGGCAACAGGCCCGAAAGCCACCCCAAGGTGAGGCTGCTGGAGACCAAAGCCCCGGCCACGGCTCCAGCGCGAGTTGCCCGCTTCCAGTACAGGCCGGCCATCAGGATGGGAAAGAGCATGGCATAGCCCTGAAAGCTCCAGGTGGCAATCTGGGCAATAAGCCCTGGCGGCCTGACGGCAATGGCAAAGGAAACTAGCCCAATCCCCAACACTACCCCGCGGCCCAACAGCTCCTCCTGGTGAGGGGAAAGCGGGCGCTTGAGAAAAGTAACCACCAGATCCCGCGTAACCAGGGAGCTGGCTGTAAGCAGTTGCGAGTCCGCCGTGGACATCAAAGCTGCTAGCGCTGCTGTAATCACCACCGCCGCCACGCCGCTGGGCAGGGTCTGCAACATCAGCGGCATGACCTGATCCGGCTGCTGCAGCTCAGGAAAAGCCAGCCGGCCCCAGACGCCAATGAGGGCTGCCGGGAAAAACACCAGCAGAATGAGGAGCGGCCAGACCACCATCAGGGTTTGGAAGGGACGGGCACTCTTGGCCATGTAGAAGCGCTGGAAAAATTGGGGAAAAAGGGGCGTGGCCATGAAAAACAGCAGTTGGTTGCCAAGCAGCGTCTGCCAGCTCCAGCGCCCCTGCGGGCCGGGCAAGCTCAGCCAGGGATCCAACTGGCTGCCAGCCTCCTGGCCCCACCTCAAAGCCACTGCCACAAGAGCCACCCCCATCCCCAAAACCAAGATGATCCCCTGCACCACGTCCGTCCAGACCACAGCCTGGGATCCGCCAAAGAGGACATAGGCCAAGATCACCAAGGCCACTACCACCGCCAGAGGCCAATAGGGGGTCCCCTCCCCCAAGACTGCAGCCAGCGTGCGCGCCCCACCGATAATCTGGATGCTGATGTAAGGGGCGGTAAACGTCAGGGCGCTCAGGCAATAGAGGAGAGCCAGGAGAGGACTATTGAAGCGGTGGCCAAAAAACTCGGAAGGGGTAATAAAGCCGAAGTGGCGCGCTGCCAGCCACACCCGGTAGCCCACCCAGAAAAACAGCCCCGAGATCAGTGCGGTGGTGACCCCTACCCCTAGAAAGATCCCCAGGCCGTGGGTGTAGGCATCCGCTGGCACCCCAAGGAAAGTAAAGGCGCTCAGCAGCGTCGCCAGGGTGGTTAAGGTCAAGGCCAGGGATCCCAGCCCTCGCCCTGCCAAAAAATAGCTCACTGGATCCTGGCCGCTGTGGCGATAGCTCCAGAAGCCAATGGCCGCCAATAGCAGCAAGTATGCCCCCACCACACCCAGACTCAAAACCGTGTTACTCATCTCCGCCTCTCGGCCAGCAAACGCGCACAATGTAGAAGTTAAGAGGTACCAACAGCAGGACAGCCAATCCCGCCAGCCAATACCAGGCCGGGATCCCCCAAAGCTGCGGCTGGGCAGAGCGGGATCCGACCCAGGTCAACAGCCACAGCAGGGGGTAAGCCCCCCACACCCAAGCCTGGCGCACCTGTCCAAACCGCAGTGGCCTGGCTTCCTGAGGGCCACCCGCGGAATCTAACCCTGACATTTGTCCATCTCCTGATTTTTTGCCGATTATGTAAGATACAGCCACTGGTGCAGACAATTGTCCTTCTCCAGTTCTCCTTCACCTCTCGCCCTCAAGAGGGAGCCTTGGCCAAGCCGCGGAGAAAGGGAGCGGCCCTATTGGCTCGCTTGGGCGCGGGTTAGAGGGATCGGCCCCCACCGCCTCAAGCGGCTGGCGGAGTTTTTTGGATCCTTGGAGCGAGCTTGGCAGGCGGACGCCCTGGCCCTACAGCAGGTGGAGGGCATTGGCCCCACCCTGGCAGAGGCGATTGTTTCCGCCCGTCCCGCCCTCGACCCTGGGGAGATCCTGGAGCAAACTCAAAAGCCGGGGATCCCCTTCCTAACCCCTGCGGATCCTGGCTATCCGCCGCTGCTGTGGGAGCTGCCGGATCCGCCGCCTGTTCTCTACGTCCTGGGAGAATGTCCTGACTGGCAGCAGCCGGCCATTGCCGTTGTCGGCACCCGCGCCCCCACCGCCTACGGTCGGCAGTGGACCCAGAAAGTCAGCGCCGCCCTGGCGCAAGCCGGCTGTGTGGTGGTGTCGGGATTGGCCACGGGGATCGACGGCATCGCCCACCAGGCCTGTCTGGAGGCAGGGGGCAAGACGGTGGCTGTGCTGGGAACGGGGGTGGATCAGGTTTACCCCGCCCATCATCGCCCCCTCTACCAACGCATCCTGGAGCAAGGGGTCGTCCTCAGCGAGTATCCCCCCGGCACGCCGCCGGCCAAGGAGCACTTTCCCCAGCGCAACCGCATCATTGCCGGCCTCTGCCGCGCCACCTTGGTGATGGAAGCCCCAGAGCGTTCAGGAGCGCTGATTACTGCTCAGCTCGCCAACCACTACGGTCGGGAAGTGTACGCCCTGCCAGGGAATATCGACACGGCGGCAGCCCGTGGCTGTCTGCAGCTCATCCGCAATGGGGCAGGCATGATCCTGGGGATCGAGGATCTGCTCAAAGAGCTGGGCTTGGTTCCGGGATCCCCGCTCCCAGAACAGCCTGCGTCCCCTGGCCCCAGCGATCCCCAGCAGCAACTCCTCTGGCAGATCCTGGGCAATGAGGTCCTCAGCCTCGACGCCCTAGCCCAAACCACCCAGATGGACATGGCCACCCTTTCCAGCACCCTGCTCCTCATGGAACTGGAGGGGTGGCTGGTGCAACTGCCGGGGATGCGCTACCGGCGGGCTCGCTGAGGTTGGATCCCTGCACCGCTTCCCCGATGGGAGCACGGCAAGTGGGATCCTCGTGGCGAGGGTTGTTCACATAGGTGCTGACGGGGTAGGCGGCCATGGCCTCTGCCGGGTAGGGGCGGAGTAGGGGCAACAGCCGCTTGGGATCCTGCACCTGGGGATCCAGCCAGAGCTCGTAGTCGCTTTCTAGCAAAATGGCCGGCATCCGCTCGTGGAAAAGCCCCATCAGCCGATTGGCCGGCGTGTTGAGGATGGCGCAGGTTTCTATCTCCACCCCTTGTGGGCTGCGCCAGCGCTCCCAAATGCCGGCAAAGGCAAACACCGGCCGATCCACCAGGTAAAACCAGTAGGGTTGTCGCTTGGCCGTGCCCTGGTCGGCCCACTCGTAGAAGCCATCTGCCGGGATCAGGCAGCGGCGGCGGCGGAAAGCCTCGCGGAAAGAGGGCTTCTCAGCCACCGTCTCAGAACGGGCATTGATCCAGCCAGCCTGGGGAGCTCGGCTCCACCTGGGGATCAGGCCCCAGCGGAACTGGGTTGCCTTCCGTCCCAGCTCCGTTGAGGCCACCACTGCCAGCACCGGCTGAGAAGGGGCGATGTTGTAGCGGGGCTGGAGCGCCAGCCATGACCCCATCTTGATTTGAAAATGCTGCTGCAGCAGTTCGGGGGCCGCCGCCAGGCTAAACCGTCCGCACATCCGGGATCCTCAGACCTTGGTGGAAATGCCTAGCAATTGTAGGATCCCGCGCAGAGGGATCTCCACGTACTCGGGGCGGTGGTTGAGCTCATAGCCCAGCTCGTCAATAGCTTTTTCCAGCAGATAGGCATCCAACAACACTTCCAGCTCCTGCGGGCTGCGGGGCAGAAAAGCCCCTTGGGAAGCCACCTGCAGATATTCGGCCAAGAAAGCAGCACAAACCCAGCGGTACCAAAACTGGGCCCAGCGCCCCATGTCAGGGCACTTGTCTCCGCAGACCAGGCCGCTTTCCAGTTGCTGGCGCAAGGCGGTGTGAACAGCGTAGTGGAAAGAGCGCAGCATCGCCACCACATCCCGCAGGGGGCAGCGTTTGAGGCGGCGCTCCCCCAGGGACCGGCGCGGATCGCCCTCAAAGTCGATGATGAAAAAGTCCTTGCCGGTAAACAGCACCTGGCCCAGGTGGTAATCCCCGTGGCAGCGAGTGCGCAAAGCCGTGATCTTCCGCTCCAGGATCAGGCGGAAGCGGCTCATGATCTCCCCTTCTTGGTCGTAAACCGTCCGGGCTAGCTTGGCCTCCAGCTCTGGCAGGTTGGGGATCTGCTTGGCTAAGACGGGAAACACCTGGCCCACCAAGTTGCGCAGGGATTGGTAGAGGGAGCGCTGGTAGAGACTGGAGAAAGGCTCCGGCGCAAAGTCTTTGTTCTCGGTGTCAGCGGCCAAGGCAAGGTGGAGTTCGGCGGTGCGCTTGGCTAAGATCCGCACCGACTCCAGGTAGCTGCCAATGGTGGCATAGGCCAGCTCCGGCAGGGGAAGCTGCGCAAGCTCTAGGAAAGAGCCCTGAGGCACCGGCACCGCTTCCACCGCGGCGTGGTGGACAAGCACGGCTTCGAAGAACTGTTCCAAAGTGTCTAGGGTGTAGTGCCAGGCATCTCCCTCGTTGGGGATGTACTCCTGCAAAATGGCCAAGGTAATCTCAGAGCCTCGCGTCCCGCGGCGACGACGATACTCCAGGGATCCCAACAGCCGCGGCACCCGCACCTGGGGATGGTGCTCTAGCAGGTAGCGGCCAACCTCCAGCTCCGGGTTTACCCCCTCAGCCAACCGGCGGTAGAGCTTGAGGAGGTACTGGTTGCCGTAGACCACCGAGGTGTGGCTCTGCTCCGCCTTGAGGAGGCGAGGCTCCAGGCTAGGGTCGTACTCAAGCGTGGCAAAGCTAGTGGCCCAAAGCTCTCCCCGACCGTGGCGCAGACGGCTCTGCTGCACAATCATCTGCAGCAGACCCAACAAGAAGGTCTTATCAGCCAGAGCGTCGAAAATCACTTCCGTTGGCTCCCCGGCCACTTGCACAGGGAGGATGACTGCCTGGGGCGCCTCTACGCGCAGGTGTACGGCTGCTTCTTGAGTGGCATAGCCCACGGGTAAAGAGTAGAGCTCCGTATCTCCCTCGAGGAACTCGGCCTGGAGCAGCAAGATCTGGCTTCGCAGCAAGGGATCCCCTTCTCGACGGCAAGGGATGGCCTGCAAAATATGGATCGACTGAAGCTGGCGGTTTTTGGAGCTGAACCACTGACAGCGGTAGAGGTAGTCTCCCAAGACGGCCTCCACCTGCTTCTGGTTTTCCCCTTGAAAGAGGCTCTCCCAACTACCATCTTGAACAACCAGAGTGGCCGGGCGGACCTGCTCCTCTGGCCTGCTAGGGCTGAGGTGAATTTGCTTCGTTTTGGTCTCGAGGGAGAACCAGTAAAAAGAGTGGGGGCCCAGCGTTAGGAAATAGGGCAGCCGCCCAATGGGGGGAAACTCGGTGCGCCCAAAGATCTCCACTGGGATCAACCCTTCCCACGGGGACAGATCCAGCCCCACCCACTGGGCGTAGCGCGAGAGATTGGCCACCACCAGGATGCGCTCGTCGCCGTAGGCCCGCACAAAGGCCAGCACTTTGCGGTTTTCCGGGTGCAGCACCTCAAAAGAGCCGCGGCCAAAGGCCTGGAAGCGCTTGCGCACGGCAATCATCCGCTTCATTGTCCACCAGAGGGAATGGGGGTTATTCCGCTGCGCTTCCACATTGACGGCTTCGTAGTGGTACTCGGCGTCGATGATGACGGGCAGGTAGAGCTTCTGGGGGTTGGCCCGCGAAAAGCCAGCGTTGCGGTCAGCGCTCCACTGCATGGGGGTGCGCACGCTGTTGCGATCCCCTAGGTAGATGTTGTCTCCCATGCCAATCTCGTCGCCGTAGTAGATCACCGGCGTCCCCGGCAGGGAAAACAGGAGGCTGCTCATCAGCTCAATGCGGCGGCGGCTGTTGCCCAAGAGAGGAGCCAAGCGGCGGCGGATGCCCAGGTTGATCCGCGCCTTGGGATCCTTGGCGTAGACCTGGTACATGTAGTCCCGCTCCTCGTCAGTGACCATCTCCAGGGTGAGCTCGTCGTGGTTGCGCAGGAAAATGGCCCACTGGCAGGTTTCGGGAATGGGAGGGGTTTGTTGCAGGATGTCAACGATGGGGAAGCGATCCTCCATCTGGAGGGCCATAAAGAGCCGTGGCATGAGGGGGAAGTGGAACTCCATGTGGCACTCGTCCCCATCGCCGAAGTAGGCTACGGCATCTTCCGGCCACTGGTTGGCCTCAGCCAGCAGCATGCGGTCGGGGTACCTTTGGTCGATGTGTCGGCGCAGAGCCTTGAGAAAGGCATGGGTTTCTGGCAGACTCTCGCAGGAGGTGCCTTCCCGCTCGTAGAGATAGGGCACGGCGTCCAGCCGCATGCCATCTACCCCCATGCTCAGCCAGAAGTCCACCACCTCGAACATGGCTTTTTGCACGGCGGGGTTGTCGTAGTTGAGATCGGGCTGGTGGGAGTAGAAGCGGTGCCAGTAGTAAGCTTTGGCCACCGGATCCCAGGTCCAGTTGGAGGTTTCAAAGTCCTGAAAGATGATGCGGGCCTCTTTGTACTTTTCGGGGGTATCGCTCCAAACGTAGAAGTCGCGCTCGGGAGTGCCGGGAGCAGCTCGTCGGGCCCGCTGAAACCAGGGGTGCTGATCCGAGGTGTGGTTGAGGATAAGCTCAATGATGACGCGAATCCCGCGTTGATGGGCAGCATCCAGAAAGATCTTGAAGTCTTCTAGAGTGCCCAACTCGGGGTTAACGTTGGTAAAGTCGGAAACGTCGTAGCCGTCATCCTTTAGAGGAGAAGGAAAAAACGGCAGCAGCCAGACGGCTGTAATCCCCAGTTCTTGCAAATAGTCCAGCTTTTCGGTCAAGCCCTGGAAGTCGCCCACGCCGTCGCCGTCACTGTCAAAAAAGGCGCGCACCGGTAGCTCGTAGATGATCGCGTCTTTGTACCAGAGGGGGTTGGAGGTTAAGGGAGAGACGATGCTGCGCAGAAGAGCTTGGCTCATCATATCGGCAACCAAGACTTAGATACCTCGGCAACCCTAACTGTTGAAGAGGGATCCCCTCAATGGGCTGCAGCCTTCTTTATGGTGCCCGGGATCCCAGCAGTCGATGCTAGTAGGCTAGCAGGTTCATTTGTTCGGGCAAGCATTTTGCCTAGGCTAAAGTTGGCTCCGTCTTTAGCCTCTGGGCTCTCTCAAGAGCAAGGGGCAACTGCCCGCAGCTTGGAGGAAGTGACACTCGTGGAGATCTCAGAACGGTTCCCCACCATTGGCACCAACTAGGTGATGCCGGTTCGCTTTTGAGCCTCTTTGCAGGAGACGGTTAGATGGCGCAGGCCAGTGCGGACAGGCTCCTGCTCCACCAAACCCCCGCTAGGGCTTGCTGGGGCAGCTCAGCGTCTTGAGCTACCCAAGCAGGAAACTCTAGGCGAGCGATTTCGGGATCCCTTCCCTGCTAACCAGTAGTGTTCCCTAAAAGTTTCCAGAACAAGCAGCTCCGTTCCCCAGGGGTGAGGGATTCATCGAGCAGCGCTAGTCCTAGGCAGCAACAGGGCCAAGTGAAGTTCTGCTTGGGAGCGGCACAGGGCCAGCACCTCCTCGGTGTCCACGTCATGTCTAGGCTAGGCTCCCTTTGGCCGGACGGGCAGCGGAGAGCCGTCGGAAAGAAAGTTGGAGCGCTCAGGCGGCTTGAGGGGCTCCTCCCCGTAGAGCAGTAGGGGCTGGCTGCCCAGCAGTGGCCACTCTTGTGTGCCGTAGTGGAGGGTTACCTGCCCCGAGGAGTAGGCGACCTCGAGGTGGTCGGGCGGGATCTGGGAGCCGTCAGTGGCCACCACCGTGTGCGGCTCCTGCAGAGGCTCAACTTTGGGCAGGGATCCCCACTCCACCCAGCGAGGCTGCCAGAGCCGGGGCTCCTGCCACAAGCAGGCAAACTCTTGCCAGACTCGGCGCAGGCGTTCTTGGCTGGCCTTCGACTCCTGCTGCAGGTAGTGGGCAAAGGCCGAGAGTTGGCCGCTGAGCTCAACGAGATCCAGCACAGGCGGCTGGCTCAGCCCCACTTGCCAAATCCTGTTCCGCTTCCTCCAAGGGAAACTCCCCGTAGACCTCGCTGCTGTTGTTGGGGCTTTCCTGCAGGCGGACGCGGTGCAGGCGCACCCCTAGCTCCCGCAGGGGCAGAGTCAGCAGCCGCTGGATGTAGAGGGCGATGTTTTCCGCAGTGGGCACCACCTGGGCAAAGTAGGGGATGTCTTTGTTTAAGAAGGTGTGATCCAGGGGTTTGACCACTTGCTCCTCGATCACCCGCTGCAGAGCCGCCAAGTCCACAATCATCCCCGTGCGCGGGTCGATGGATCCCTTGACGGTGATCTCCAGGCCATAGTTGTGGCCGTGGCCGTGAGGGCGGGCGCAGAGGCCATAGATGGCAGTGTTCTCCTCCAAACTTAGGTGATCCAAGGCCAAGCGATGGGCGGCGCTAAAGTGGGTGGCAACGGTTAGGTAAGCTTCCATGGCTTCTCCTCGGTATTCGGCCCAAAGGTGGGGATCCTCGTAGAGGCGCACACTGGCTAGCGGCAGAGCATCGGCCAGGCGCTGCCAGATGGCATAGGCAATGAACTCGGTGGTGGGCAGGGTCTGGGCAAACTCTGGCCAAGCTTCGTTGAGGTAGGCAAGGTTCAGCTCCCGAATTACCCGCTCCTGAATCACCCGCTTCACCTGCGAGAGGTTGAGCACCATGCCGTACTCGTCTACCTCCCCCGTCAGGCCCACCTCCAGCACGTAGTTGTGGCCGTGGCCAGGAAAGCGGGCATGGGGGCCGAAGCGGGCCAGGTTCTCGGCTTCCGAAAGCTCCGGCAGCCAGTAGCGGTGGCTGGCAGCAAATTGGGCGCGGCGGTAGATGGTACAGGTTCTGGACATGAAGGCTATGAACTGTAGAGGATCCCCCCTTCAGCATAAACCCCAAACCGGCACTGTCCCCGCGGCGAGGGATCCCTGGGGCTGTCTCGACGCGCCTTCCTATAGCGCCTCGGGATAGATGGCCAAGATCTCGTCCTGATGGGACTAGGAGTGTGTCAACCTGGTAAAGGTAGGGAAGTCTTCGGGTCGCAGGGAGCGGCAGACGAGGGAGCGGCTGTGGTCTATCGGGTTGGGCTATTGGGGCTGGGTACTGTCGGCACAGGCGTGGTCGAGATCTTACAGCGCCCTCCTCATCCTCTGTTGCAGGCAGTCGAAATTGCGGCGGTGGGGGTGCGTTCCCTGGACAAGCCGCGGCTGGTGTCGATTCCGCCTGAGCGCCTGACCACTGACCTAGAGCGGATTGTCTCGGATCCAGAGATTGATGTGGTCATTGAGCTCATGGGCGGCCTGGAGCCGGCTCGCAGCCTTATCCTGAAAGCCATTGACCACGGCAAACCGGTGATCACGGCCAACAAGGCAGTGATTGCCCGCTATGGGATGGAGATCTTTCAGGCTGCCGCCCAGGCCAGGGTGGCCGTGCTCCTGGAGGCAGCGGTGGGGGGTGGGATCCCCGTCATCCAGGCTTTACAGCAGTCGCTACGGGCCAGCCGCATTCAGGCGGTCTGGGGCATCATCAACGGCACCACCAATTTCATCCTTAGCCAGATGGCCCAGGAGGGCAGCTCCTTTGCCGAAGCGCTGGCCCAGGCCCAGGCTCACGGCTATGCGGAGGCCGATCCCAGTGCCGATGTGGAAGGATGGGATGCGGCGGACAAGATTGCCATTTTGGCCAGCCTGGCTTTTGGGGTCGCGGTGCCGCGGCAGGCCATCCCCTGCGAAGGGATCGGCAGCATCAGCCCCACCGACCTCCGCTATGCTCGCGAGTGGGGCTATACCTTTAAGCTTTTGGCCATCGCCCAGAGGACTGAGGGGCAGGGAGCGGAAACAACCTTGGACATTCGCGTTCACCCCGCGCTGCTGCCCGTTACCCACCCGCTGGCCAACATCCAGGGGGCGGACAACGCCGTCTGGGTGCAAGGGGATCCCTTGGGGCAGGTGGTGCTGGCTGGGCCAGGGGCGGGCCGGGGGCCAACGGCCAGCGCTGTGGTCGGGGATCTGCTCACCCTGCTTGCCCACCTGCAGACAGGGGCCCATCTCCCCAATCCTCTGTGGGGATTGCCTGCCTCTCCCCCTATTGCCTCGCTGCTGCCGCTGGCGGAGGTGCAGTCGGAGTTCTATGTGCGGGTGTTGGCCCAAGACCGGCCAGGGGTGATGGGGGCCATTGGCACCTGCTTTGGCCGCCATGGGGTAAGCCTGGAGAGCATCACCCAAAAGGAGTGCCACCAGGAGCTGGCGGAGATTGTAATCCTCACCCACACTGTGCGCGAGGCCGACTGCCGCCAGGCGCTGGCCGAGATCCAACAGCTTCCCCAGGTGGCTGGGATCCCCAGCCTGTTTCGCGTGTTGCGCTAGCAAGTGGAGGAGGACAGACACCGTGGAGGCGGCAGTGGATCTTGCAACCCCCAAACTCCTCAGAGCCGAGGTGGTCGTCCTTGGGGCGGGCATCAGCGGTCTCACCCTGGCCTGGCGCCTGCGGCAGAGCTCCGCTCAAGTGCTCTTGGCCGAGGCCAGCTCCCGCGTCGGCGGCTGCATTTCCACCCAGTCCAAAGACGGCTACCGCTGGGAGGAAGGCCCCAACAGCTTTACCCCCACCCCTGCCCTGCTCAACCTCATTGCTGAGGTGGGCCTGACCGACCAACTGGTGCTGGCCGATGCCAAGCTGCCCCGCTACATCTACTGGGAAAGGGAGCTGCTGCCGGTGCCGCTTAGCCCCGCGGCAGCCCTGAGCTCCCGGCTGCTCAGTGTGGGCGGCAAGCTGCGGGCTCTGCAGGGCCTGTTGGGGTTTGTCCCGCCGCCGCCAGGGCACGAGGAAACGGTGCGGCAGTTTTTCCAGCGACAACTGGGATCCGAAGTGGCCGAGCGCCTAGTGGAGCCCTTCACCTCAGGAGTCTATGCCGGCGACCCAGATCAACTCAGCGCTGTGGCGGCTTTCCCGCGGGTAGCTGGCCTAGAGGAGCGCTACGGCAGCCTCTTTGCTGGCGCCTTGCAGGCTCTGCGCCAACGACCCCAGCCTTCTCCCGTAGCCATCCAACCCCCGCCCAAACGCGGCCAACTGGGCAATCTCAGGCAGGGGTTGCAGCAGTTGCCAGAGGCCCTAGCCCAAAAGCTGGGCGACAGCCTGCGGCTGGGCTGGCGAGCCGTGCAGCTTAAGCGGGAGGGAGAGCTCTATTGGGTGGGCTTTGAGACGCCAGAGGGATCCCGCTGGGTGGCTGCTCGCCAGGTGGTGCTGGCTCTCCCCGCCTATGAGGCTGCTGCGCTGCTGCAGGGGCTCAACCCCCCAGCCAGCCAACTCTTGGCGGAGATCCCCTATCCGCCGGTAGTGGTGGTGGCTCTGGCCTATCCCCAAGAGGCCCTGCCCCAGCCGCTGCGGGGCTTTGGCCACCTCATCCCTCGCTCCCAGGGCCTGCGCACCCTGGGCACCATCTGGGCTTCCTGCCTTTTTCCCGAGCGCGCTCCCCAGGGCTACCACAGCTTCCTCAGCTTCCTCGGCGGCGCCACCGATGCTGCCTTGGCCCGCCGGCAAGGGATCCCACCCATCCCTACGCTGTCTCCTGAGGAGCGAGCGCAAATTGCCCACGCCGAGCTTAGCCAGGTTCTGCTCACCCGCCGCGTCGAGCCCATCTACCTAGGGGAACGCCTATGGCCCCGCGCCATCCCCCAGTACACCCTCGGCCACCGGCAGCGGATAGCCCAGGTGCAGGCCCACCTGGCCTCCCAGACGCCGGGGATCTGGGTGTGTGCCAACTACCTGGATGGCGTAGCTCTGGGCGATTGCGTGCGGCGAGCTGAGGCCCTGGCGCAGCAGCTTTTGTCCCAGGCCTAGTCCTCCGCTAGTGGCCGATGGATCGCCCCTACACGGCGCTGCTTTTGGTTCCCACGGGCATCGGCGCCCGCGTGGGTGGCTTTGCCGGCGATGCCCTGCCGGTGGCCCGCGCTTTGGCAGCTGCTGTCGACTGCCTCATCACTCATCCCAATGTGCTCAACGGCGCCACCCTGTTTTGGCCCCTGAAGAACGTCCTCTACGTGGAAGGGTACGGCCTGGATCGCTTCTGCGCTGGGGAGTGGCACCTCAGGCCAGTGCGGCAAAACCGCGTCGGCGTCATCCTGGATGCCGGGATCCCAGAGGACCTCCGCCAACGCCACCTGCAGGTTTTGCAGGCCGCCCAGGCCACCCTGGGGCTGGACATTGGCCCCTGGCGCTTGACCCCTCGACCCTTAGGCGTTTCCGTCAGCTTCTCCCCCGCCGGCGCCAGCCAGGGATCCCTGGCCCAGCCGGATGCGCTTTTGGAAACTGCCCAAGAGCTCGTCCGCTTGGGAGCTGAGGCCCTTGCCGTGGTGGCCCGCTTCCCGGACGACCTTGACTTTAGCCAGTACGAGCAGGGGCAGGGTGTAGATCCCCTGGCCGGAGCCGAGGCCATCCTCAGCCACCTGGTGGTGCGGGAGCTGGGGATCCCTTGCGCCCACGCTCCTGCTCTCTACCCTGATCCTGACCCTAAGCCGGTTCACCCCCGGGCTGCCGCTGAAGAGGTGGGGTTTACCTTCCTGCCCTCGGTTTTGGCGGGGCTGAGCTACGCCCCCCAGTTTATCAGAAGGGGGGATCCCCTCCACCCGGGCGACCTGACGGCCGAGCAGGTGGATAGCGTCATTGCCCCGGCCACTGCCTTTGGCGGCCCCGGCCTGCTTTACCTAGCTAGCCGCCCCCGCCCGCCATTGTTTATCGCTGTCGAAGAAAACGCCACGGTGATGCAGGTCCACCCTCGCCAGCTGGGGATCCCCCATGTGGCAGTTAGCTCCTACTTAGAGGCCATTGGCGTGGTGGTGGCCCACCGGGCTGGGGTGGCGCTGTCTTCCCTGCAACTGCAGGTCTAGGCCAGGTTTTGGCCCAGAAACGGCAAGAGGCTGATGAGCAGCAGGCCCAGCGTGGCCAGCGACCCGACCAAGAAGGAGAGGGAGCGCCCGATGGGAATGTCGCCAATGTAGAAGAAGTTGTAGAGCAGCCGCGCCAGCAGAAACACGCCGCAGAGCACGGCCACCCCTTCATCGCCGCTGAGGCCAAACAGCCAGGGATCCGGGTGGGGGCCGGTGACGTAGGCTACTAGAGCTGAGGGCGCAAAGGTGCCCAGGGCCTCGAAGCCATTGGCGTGGGCCCAGGTAGCCCGCTGGCCGTAGGGAGGCAGCCGGTCGAACATTGCCCGGGGCGCATGGGGATCGTAGCCGACGCGGGCGCGGGCATAGCCCACCACGCCCATAGGCAGGTACACCAACAGGATGGCCGCTGCGATGGAGAACAGAGGAATGGCTTGCAGGGGGAGGTTGAACACCATAGGCAAAAGCAGCAAGGTGAGGGGGAAAAGCCGCACTGGCACCTTTTCCAGGCTAGCGGCTCTGCCAGGCGCTAGGTGGAGGTTTCTGGCAACATCGGGCTAGAGGAAGCCAGCAGGTAAGCCCCGATGGCCTCTAAGCTGGGTGGGTGCAGAAAAGGGACGGTGACAATGGCCTGCTGGGGAAAGCGCTGGGGCAACTGGGCCAGGATGGCCTGGTGGCGGCGCCGAAGAGCTGCACCAAAGGGGGTGGAATCCTCCGGCCACACGCGGTTGAGAACGGCATAGGGATGAGGGATCCCCAGGGCATCCAGTTCTGCCAGAAGGCGCTCAGTTTCCGCCAGAACTGCCTGTTCGGGGTTGAAGACGGGGATAAAGCTAGAAAACTGGGGATCCCGCAGCCGCTTTTGGAGCTGCCGCACCTGGGCCAAGAGATCCCGCAGCCGCTGCGCCCATTCCGGCCGGCCCACCAGGTCGCGGTACTTCAGCCACAGCTTGAGGGCCAGGCTTACCCAGCCTTCCAGGGCCTGCGGCATCTGCAAAAAGCGCAGGAGATGGCCGGTGGGGGCTGTATCCACCACCACCAGGTCGAACTGGCCGCTTGACTCCTGTTGCAGCACCGTCAGCAGGGCCATCACCTCGTCCAGGCCCGGTGGAGCCATGTGCAAAAGCTGCCGCCAAGCCTGTGGGTCGTACTGGATTTCTACGCCTGCCATCCCCTCTCCTGCCAACATGGCCGCCACCTCTTCCAGGTACGCCTGCCGGAAGCGCTCCAGCACCGCCGCCGCCTCAATCTCCTGGCCCAGCAGGTTGGGCAAGAGAGGGAGCGGCTCCTGTCCCAAGGTCACTTGGAACAGATCTCCCAAGGAGTGGGCCGGGTCGATAGAGACCAGCAAGAGCTGCTTGTCGGGATGGCGTTTGGCCAAGTTCCAGGCCAGGGCCCCAGCCACCGTGGTCTTGCCCACCCCGCCCTTGCCCCCTACCAAGAGCAGGCGGATCCCTTGGGCCAAAAAATCCGGAAGGCCCAAAGCCTGGCTCTGCCCAGAAGCCATCCCAAGGACTCTGTCCTGCTGGGGCGAAGGGGAGAGTTCTCCCGGGGCAGTGATCCCTTCCAACCGCGGCAGCACCTCCTGCAAGGGACGAAGCTGCTGCACCAGCTTGTCCAGCGCCGCCGGCCCAATCGGCTCTTCCAGTTGATAGGGACAGACCCAGATGGGGTAGCCAGGCAACTCCTCTTGGAGCGTTTTTAGCCAGAGCCGCTGTGCTCCTGCTGGCGGGCCAGGTAGATCCCTTCCAGGAGAACCTGGTTGACCAACAGGCCGCCAAGGGGCACTCGGCGGTTCAGCAACTGGCAACAGAAGCGGCGGGTCTCCGCCACGCTCAACAGCTCCGGGATCAGCACCAGCCAGGCGACGGTACTCTCCGGGTCGGTCAGTCTGGCTTTGCCCCCCTCCAGCTCGCTCTGCAAGCGCGCCAGGAAGGCATCGGCCTCATCCGGTCGATAGGTGCCTGTTAGGGATCGGACGACCTCGCGGTGCTTGGCCTGGAAGGTGGCAAACACCGCCAGCAACTGGTCGAGAAAGTCGGGCAGTTCCAAGAGCCGCAGGGTGTGGCCAGTGGGGGCCGTGTCCAGGATCACCGTATCCACCTCTTGGCCTGCCAGCAGGCGATTGACCTCCAGGATGGCCATCAGCTCGTCCACCCCCGGCCAGCTTAGATCCCACAGGGGCAGGAGATCTTCCCTGCCCAGCCAACTACCCCGCTCGGCAATGAGCTCCAGAGCCGGGCCGTAGGTCCGCTTAAAATCCTGCAGCAACACCTCAGCGTGCAAGGCGCGCACCTGCAAGTTGGGCCAATCCGGCAGGGGTTGGGGAACGTCCGCCACCGGGATCCCCAGCACATCCCCCAGGGAGTGGGCCGGGTCGGTGGACAGCAACAGCAGACGTCGCTCTGGTTGTGTCTGGGCCAGGTGACGGGCCAGGGCACAGGTGAGGGTGGTTTTGCCCACCCCTCCCTTGCCGCTAAACAGCAGCAAGCGACAGGAAGCAGGGAGGCGAGCAAAAGGGGAGTTGGCAAGTTGAGGAGGCGGCAAAGGGATCCCTCTTGGTTGGGCAGGTCACCCGTATTGTGGCCTGGATCCCGTTCAGAGAGCCTAGCGGAAAAGCATCTCGGCCACCGCGTCAAAGCCAGCGTCCAACAGGCGATCCAACACCGACTGGGCCTGGCTGCGGCTATCGTAGAGGCCAGCCTGCAGCACGGTTCTGCCGTTGAACACCGTTTCCACCGCCTCGGGGACCAGCTGCCGCAGGCGCTTGAGGTCATCGCTGCTCTTGGGGGTCACCAAGACGCGAAAGCGAGTGGGCGAAGCTGGGGCCGAGCTTGAAGGTGCGGCTGGGGTAGTGGGATTTTCTCTGGCTTGGCGGCGGGCCGGCGGCGGCAGCAGGGTGGTGATGTCGGTGAGGGGAGCTGCAGAGGCCCGGTGGACAGGAGCGACAGCAGCAGGCTCAACCGGCTGGGCAGGGGTGGTGGAGCCATCGGGGGTGAAGGGAACGGCAACAAACTCCTGGGCCTGGGGTTGAGCCCCTGCCGGCTGGCTGGGGGCACTGGGCAGAATCCGCCCTCCCGATACCGTTGGAGGAGGGGGAAGGGGGGCAGTCGATTGGGGTACCGTCACCACCGGCAGGGTGGGAGAGGCCGCCGCCGGCTGGGGATCCCTGCTGGAAGCTGGAGGACCGGCCTTGGGAGCGCTGGGCAGCGTCAAGCTATTTGCAGCAATGGGTGGAGGGGCGTTGCTCGGCAAGGCAGCCACGGTAGTCTGGCCAGCCAGATCCAGTTCCCCTTTGGTTTTGCCTGCCAGTTGGTTGCCGTTGGCGCTGAGGCGCAGACTGCGGGTGGCGTTGAGGATGTCGTACTGGCCGTTGCCCTCAAAAATGTTGTTGCCCGGATCCGAGGCCGTGCCCAAATCTGGCTGAGCGTTGGCGATGGCCGTGAGACCGGTTTCTAAGTTGCGGGCGATGAGATTGTTGCGCAGGATGGGACGGGCGCTGCCGCCGACAACAACGCCTGTGCGGTTTTGCAGGATGCGGTTGTGGCGGACAATAGGGGCCGAGCGCTGGTCAATGGTGAGGCCAAAGCCAGTTTCTTGGAAAAGGTTGTTGACAATGGTGGGCTGGGAGGTGCCCAAGACGGAGATGCCGTTGGCCCCATTTTTGTAGAAGCGGTTGCCCTCTATCCAGGGGTTGGAGGCGCCGGCAATGAAAAGGCCGTCGTGGATGCTGCCCACAAAGCTGTTGTTGAGAATGCGGGGAGAGGCCGATTCTACCCAGAGGGCATAGCCGCGGCGCCCCTGGTTGCGCAGGGTAACCCCCCGCACCTCTGAGCCGGTCTCTGCCAGCAGGGCAACATTTTGCCGAGCCAAGGTTGGGCTTATGTAGGTGCCGCCGCCATCGATAAGGTAGCCCTCTCCCAGGGTGGACTCATCTCCGCGCAAGATGAGGCCGGCCTTGAGGCGGATGGGGAAGACTTCGCCGCTTTCTGCGCTGTAGACCCCCGGCAGAAGCTGGATAATGCTGCCGGCTGGGGCCCGGCTGATGGCATAGGTGATGGTCTTAAAGGGGTTGCTGCGGGATCCATCCCCTTGGGTATCGCTGCCATTGGCAGCATCCACAAAGATGACCGGGCGATCGTCCGGCAGCGGTGGCGCTTGGGGCAGGGCTTGCTTCTCCAGAAGGCTGGCGTCTAGAGAAGTTTGCGCCCAACCGGGATCCAACTTCGCGGCCACCAGTAAGCTGGTGCTGAGGAGAAAAGAGACCGCTAGCCGCCTCAGGCTTGGAGCACCCTGCTGCCGCCGCAAGGCAGGCAAAGCTGCTGTAGATTGGTGTTCGCTGGATTTCTGAGGGTGGATAGACGATAGGCAAGGGATCATAGTGCTCATCCCCACACCAGGCTGCGCTAGAGAAGGAGGGTCGAGGTTATCCTACCAAACCTAACCGGCAAGATCCTGCCTTAGCCCCCACTTCTAGGTACGGATTAACGCCGACTTGGAATACCTGACACTACCCCTAGAGTGTCCCCCTGCCATGACCGACGAAGGCTTGCCCAAAGAGTTGCCCTTGGCAGAAGCCGAAACCCCGCCCTTCGCGGCCTCGCCGTGGCCGCCTCTGCTCAAGCTGCTGCTGTTGGGGATCCCGGCCCTCCTGCTGCTCTTGGGCCACTGGGCAAAGCAGCCAGCCTTGGGCTGGGGGGCGGTGCTGACCTGGCTGGGCCTGGCGAGTTGGTGGGGGCGTCCGCTCTGGGTGCAGATTGGGCGCGACCTCTGGCAGTGGCTGACTACTTGGCCCACCCTGGGATGGGCGGTGGCTGCCCTTGGCTTGGCTGGGGTGGGAGGATTGGCCGGGAGTGGGGTCTTCTCGACCCTGAGATCCCTGAGTTGGGAGGCCATTGGGGCCCTGGGCGAGGTGTTCGGGGCTACAGGCCAGATCCTGATCGCCCTTCTAGCTGCCTACATCGCCTGGCGGCAGTATGTTATCTCCCGGGATCTTACCATCCAGCAGAACATCATCACCCAGCAGCAGACCATCGACGCCTACTTCGAGGGCATTTCCAACCTGGTTCTCTCCCCTGACGGGCAGTTGGACGACTGGCCCCTGGAGCAGGCCATTGCGGCTGGGCGCACGGCAGCCATCTTGAACGGGGTGGATCGCTTTGGCAAAGCCAAGATCCTGCGCTTCCTCTCCACCGCCAACTTGCTCAGCCCCCTGCGCCGCGACGAACACCTGGGCCGGCCCATTTTGGACGGCAAAGGCGGCTACCAGCGGGATCGCGTGAACGGCATCCGCGTGGTTAACCTGGGCACGATGCTGGAAGGAGCCGATCTCCATGGCACCTCGTTGCGGGGGGTAGACTTCAGCGATGCCAGCCTAGAAGGAGCTGACCTGCGGGATTGCGATCTTAGCCACACCAACCTCTGCGGGGCCAACCTGCGCAATGCTGACCTCCGTGGGGCCGATCTTTACCGCGCTTTGCTGTTTGTGGGATCCCTCCAGACAGCTTCCCCTGTCCAGCCGGGGCAAAAGCCCGATTTCAAAACGGGAGCTTACGCCGGCGCCATCGTGGCGGGGGCAGACTTTCGCCGGGTGCGTCGCCTTTCCCCCGAACAGAGAGCTTACCTAGCCGCCTGGGGAGCTAAGCTCGATCCCGAGCCTCCGCAGGGAAAAGGGGCGAGGGGTGAGGGCCTGCCGGGGAACCGTTCAAGCTAGCTAGAGATGGCCCGCTTGTTCACCAAGTTTTGGCTGCTGGAGCGCTACCTCTTTGGCCAGATGCTCGCCCCCCTTTTGGCTGGCCTGGCGGGAGGAACCCTGCTGCTTTTGGCGGGCCGGCTCTTTACTCTAGCCGAGCGGCTAGTCGAGGGATCCGTGCCGCCCCTAGGGGTGCTGCGCCTTCTCATTTTGGACTTGCCGGAGATGGTGGTCCTGGGCATGCCCATCGCCGCTTTTTTTGCCACCCTACTGACCTTGGGCAAGCTGAGCGGCAACAGTGAAATGACCGCCATGCGGGCGGCGGGAATTCCGTTTACGCGCATTTTTCGACCCTTACTTCTAGTGGGGCTGCTTTTGAGCCTAGCCGCTTTTGTGATGAGCAACGTGCTCTTGCCAGCTAGCAAGCGGGAAATCCGCCGTATCGACCAGCAGGCACTTCTGACCCAGGCCACCAGTCTGGTGCAATACGACGTCTTTTTCAAAACCGAAGACAACCTCTGGTTTTTTATCCGCCAGGTGGATCCCCGCCTCAACACCATGCAGGATGTCACCATCTTGCGGGTGGATCCCTTGCCGGGGGGCAAGCACCAGTTGGTGGAGGTGACCCTGGCAGCTCAGGCAGTGTGGAATGGCCTGGGCTGGACTCTCAGGGAAGGCGTAACCCACCGCTACGGCCCCGACGGCCTCAGCCTGGCCGAGGAACCCTTCGACTACAAGCCGCTAGAAGTCTCCCGAGATCTGGCCACCCTGATGCAGCCGCCAGTTCCCCCCAACGAGCTGAGCCTGCCGGAGCTGGCGGAGCGCATTGCCCACCTTGCCCGCTCCAACCTCAATACTCAACCTCTGCGCACCGAGTTCCACATGCGCTTTTCCCTGCCCTTGGCCAGCTTTTTTGCCGTGCTCATTTCCCTCCCCTTAGGCTCCACCACCGCGCGAAGCGTAGGCCGCTACGGGGGCGTCGTCTTGGGGATCCTCTTGGTGTTTGCCTACTACGTAGTGCTGAGCGTGTCTCGCAGCCTTGGGGAAGCAGGAGCTCTTCCCCCCTGGGCAGCAGCCTGGAGCTTCAACCTCCTCTTCGGCGGCCTCGGCCTGCTGCTGTTGGCCCGTTTCTTACGCTAGGGAGGTCGACTTCCAGGAGTTTTCAGGAGGCTTTTGCCAGGGAAAAGCTTGGCCTAGGGTTAACCTAGGGCTAGAAGGCACCTACAGGTACAGGGATCCCCCTCCTCCCCCAGGGGGTTTCTCCAGATCCACCTTACTTATGATGGGTATAGATACCTATGATGGGTATAGGTAGGAGTATATCGGAGGAACTGGAGAGAGGGTAAGAATGTAGCTTTATTTACAAGTCAACTTTTGTATGCAAAACATGTAGCTCTGCAAGGTTGAGCAGAGATCCTTATTCCCAAAGGCAAGCTTTCCGTCGGGAAAGTCAAACTAACTGTAGGAGGGAACAAGCTATCCTATGGCTTCCATATATCTCAAGCCTATAGCTCGTCTAGGCAACTGGCTACAGACCCCTCTGGAGCTTATTCGAGCAGCCATCGATGCTGTAGAAGTGCGGGATCCCCGCCTTGCCCACTTTCTGTGCCGGCGGATTCCCGCCCGCTGCCCCTTTGAGCGAGACATCATCTTGTTTGGCTATAGGGTAATGCACATCCCAGCACTATGCAAGCTCAACCCCTTTTATGAGCAGTTGGTAAGGCTGCGCTTGCGAGCTCTGTCCTTCCTAGCGGAGCGGGGGGACGACATCAGCCGCTACCTGTGAGGCGAGAAGAGGGGGCGGGAGTTTGGCGCTTGCAGGTAGAGATCTGGGGCAATTTTCTGCCATAATCTAGTAACGACGGGATGTAGCGCAGCTTGGTAGCGCATCTGCTTTGGGAGCAGAGGGCCGCAGGTTCAAATCCTGTCATCCCGATAAGGCGGCAAAAGGAGGCGCTTGGTCAGACTAGCGGCAGGATTCTCAGCAGGCCAGATCCCAGCCCAGGCAAGCCTGCATTACCTGGCCCAGCAGGTATAGGGATCCACAGACCACCCCGGGTGGCTCGTCGGGATCAGGAGGCTGCTGCAGTTGGGCCCGCAGAGCGTCAAGATCTGGCAGGGCCTGGGCAAGGCAGAGATGGGGCTGGAGGCTTCGAGCCATGTGGGCCAATTCTTGCGGATCCGTTCCCGCATGGCCGAGGATGGGCAGGGCCAAGAAGCGATCCCCCGGTCGCAGTAGGGTAGCCAGAATACCCTTGACATCCTTGGTAGTGAGGATGCCCATGTACCAGGTGAGGGGTCCGGGCTGGTGCTGGTCAAGGTAGCGGCGCAGAGCTTGGGCAGCCGGCAAGTTATGGGCTCCATCCAGCAGCAGCTGGCGGGATCCAATCTGCACTCTCTGTAGGCGGCCCGGCCAACGGGTGAGAGCAAATCCTTTGGCAACAGCAACATCTGGGACTTGCCAACCTTGTTCCTGAAGAGTTTCCACAACGGCCAGAGCTACCGCCCCATTGACCAGTTGCACCTCACCGGCAAGGGGCAGGGTAAGCACCTGATCCCGCCAGCGGACAGTCTGGGGACCCGACCAGTGCAGAGGCTCCACTACCCGCAGGGGACTGCCCACCTGCTCTGCCTTGGCTTGGATCACGGCCATCACCTCAGGGGGTTGGGGCGCGCACACCGCGGGGATCCCTGGCTTAAGGATGCCGGCCTTTTCGGCGGCAATTTGCTCCAGGCTATTGCCTAGGCGTTGCCAGTGATCCCAGCCGATGGAGGTGATGGCGGTCACCACCGGCTCGATTCCGGCATTGGTGGCATCTAGCCGACCCCCTAAGCCCACCTCCATTACAGCCACCTCCACCTTTTGCTGGCGGAAGTATAGCCAGGCAGTAGCAGTGAGGGCCTCAAACTGCGTCGGAGAGGCCTCGCCAGGAGCGTAAGTTTGTAGACAGTCCCGCACTTGGGCCAACGCTTGGCTCCAGTCGGCGGCGGAAATATACTCCCCATTGAGCCAGATCCGCTCGCGCCAATCCACCAAATGGGGGGAGGTGTAGCGGCCCACCCGGTAGCCCGCCGCCCACAGCACGTGACTAACCCAGGCGCAGACGGATCCCTTGCCGTTGGTGCCAGCGACGTGGATGGCTGGGATCCCCGCCTGCGGCTGGCCCAGGCGCTGCAGCAGAACCTGCATGCGATCCAGGCTGAGATCGACGCCAAAGTGGCCCAGCGACTCCAGAAACCCAGGCCAATCCCAGGTTGAGATCCCACCCATTGGCGACAGGTTATTCGGGCTCCAGCTTCACCTCAACTCAGCACTTCCTCACTGGCGCCAAAAGCTGTCAAAGGTTCACCACAAAAGCGTCGCGAATGCCCGGCTGCTTGAGCACCTCTTCTAGGATTCCATCCGGCAGGGGATCATCTAGGCTGAGCACCATCACCGCATCGCCGCGGATGATCTTGCGCCCCACCTGCATGCTGGCGATGTTGACGTTGTAGGCCCCCAGCAGGGTGCCAATCCGCCCGATGATCCCTGGCATATCCCGGTGCAAGGTCATCAGCATGTTGGCCGAAGGCGGCACATTGACCGGGAACTCGTCGATCTGGGTAATGCGCACCTCCCGCTCCCCAATCAGGGCCCCCGAGACGGAACGCACCCCATTGGGGCCGTGGGCAATCAAGGTCAGGGAGCCGGAATAGTCCTTCACCGAGGGATCCCGCGTTTCCACTACGCGGATGCCCCGCTCCTTGGCCTCAATGGAAGCGTTGACGTAGTTGACCCGCTCCCGCAAGGCCAGCGTCAAAAGCCCCTTGAGGGCGGCGATGACAATTGGCCGGCTGTCTTTCTCTGCCAGGGATCCCTGCAGGCGGATCTCCAACTGGCTAACCCGATCCCCCGCCAACTGACCCACCAGATTGCCCAGCGTTTCGGCCAACTCGAGGTAGGGCTTGAGGCTTTGCAGCACCTCTGCCTGCAGGCCAGGAATGTTCACAGCCGAGCGAGCGGGCAGCCCCAGCAACACATCGCGGATCTGCTCGGCTACATCGATGGCTACATTGACCTGCGCCTCCTCGGTAGAAGCCCCCAGGTGCGGTGTCAGCAGGAGCTCCTTGCCCAAGGAAAGAAGAGGTGAATCTTTGCTGAGGGGCTCTTCGGCAAAGACGTCCAGGGCCGCCCCGGCAATCTGGCCGGATTTGAGGGCTTCGTAAAGGGCCTGCTCGTCTACTAGGCCGCCACGGGCACAGTTAATCAGGCGGGCGGTCGGCTTCATTAGGCGAAAGGTTTCAGCGTTAAATAGGTTAGTGGTCTCGGGGGTCTTGGGAACATGCAGGGTGATGTAGTCCGATTCCTGCACCAGGGTTGTGAAATCCACCAGGCGCACCCCCAGTTGCTCCGCCCGCTCTACGGAAATGTAGGGATCGTAGGCCAAAAGCCGCATCCCCATCGCTTTGGCAATCTGGGCTACATGGGAGCCAATCCGGCCCAGGCCAACGATACCCAGGGTCTTTTTGTAAACCTCTACCCCCACAAACTCCTCTCGCTTCCACTGGCCTGCTTTCAGGGAGGCATTGGCATCGGCAATGTGGCGCGAGAGGGCCATCATCAGAGCAATAGTGTGCTCGGCGGCAGCAATGGTATTGCCCTCAGGGGAGTTGACCACCAGGATCCCTGCTTTGGTGGCAGCAGCCACGTCGATGTTGTCCACACCTACCCCTGCCCGGCCAATGATTTTCAGGTTCTTCCCGGCCTCAATGACCTCACGGGTAACCCGCGTGCCGGAGCGCACCATAATGGCATCGTAGTTGGGGATAACTGCGATCAGCTCCTCGAGGGTGAGGTTGGTGCGCACATCCACCTGAGCTACCTGGGAGAGGATGTCAATTCCCGCCTGGTCAATGGGATCGGTGACGATAACTCTGGGCATACGCAACGCTAGCCTAAATTGCCAATGCCGCAAGCCAGCCTGACTCCTGCCGCGGCGCTGAATGTTGACCCGACTCCAGCAAGCACCTTTAATCTACCGCGAAAGTCTGCCGGCCCTCTCAAGGCCTGTAGCTTCATCTCAACGGGATCCCACGGGGGCAAGATATTTGCCGTCGATCAAAAAGAGGCCATTGGCAAACTGCACACAATAAGTACCCAACATCCGCCGCTGCCGAATCACCCCTTGCTCGTGCAGCCGAATCAGATGGGCCGGGCGCAACATTGGGATTGGATCGGCCGTCTTTAGATAAGGAGGCATCTCCACTACCTCAACCCTTGCCCCCACCGGCAGCAAATCTTGAGGTTCAGCCATAGCAAGAATCCCCCAAGGGGTGACGAGAACACCTGCTTTCAGCTCAGCGGAGCTTGCGCTAGCTCCCTGCCGCCAGAAGCGCGGCGCTAAAAACAGCAGCTCCCAGTCAGCTTAAGGAAAGTGCTTCGGCTTCCTAAGCCGCTGTCAATCGCCAGCAGACTTGCTATTATACTCTGACCTCAGGGCCTTGATTTCCCGTGCTCTGGGTGGCAACCACTCGACCTCATTCCCCTTGCTCACCCTTGGCCTGCTTGCCGCCTCTTTGCGCAAACCCTGTAGGAGTGTTAAGAATAGTTACGTCAGCCGGCTACTTTCTCAGTTTTTTCAGCGGTTCTTTTCAGGATTGGAAACGACCATGGTAGATCCCATTCCTCCTCCGGCTTTGGAAGAATACCTCTTGCAAGCGGGCATCATCGACCGCTCGCAACTGAGCTTGGCCAAGAAACTGCAGCGCCGCCAGCAAGGACCGCTGCTGATGATCCTTTTGGAGCTGAGTTTCATTGACCTCGAGCAGCTCAGGCGTCTTCTAGATCTGGGCCGCACCTACGACCATGCTGCAAACGCTGGACAGCCTACAGCCTAACTGGCAAGAGGAGCTGGCCCACTGGTCGGCGGCGGGGCAAGGATCCCTGCTGCTGAAAAATTGCGGGAGCAAGGAACTGGCGGAGCTGGATCGTTGTTTACGGCAGGTCTGTGCCCCCGCTCAATCTTTGACGCTGCTGACAGCAGACTTGCAAGTGGTGGCTGGCCCCCTGACGCTGCAAAGCTGGGAGCCTGAAAAAACGGGTGCTTTTGCCCATCTCTACCTGGAGCGCGCCGAGTCTGCCCAGCACCTCAGCCGCCTTGCAGCAATCGTGGCCCAGCTACGTTCCCCCAGGGGTTGTCCTTGGGATCGCGCCCAAACGCCCGAATCCCTCACTCCCTACATCCTTGAAGAAGCCTACGAGACAGTGGCGGCCATTCGATCCGGGGATCCGGCGGCTATTGCCGAAGAGCTGGGGGACTTGTTGTTGCAGGTGGTGTTGCAATCCCAGATTTTTGCTGAGCGCAACCACTTCAACCTGGAAACCGTGGCAGCGCGGATTGCCGACAAGCTCATCCGTCGCCACCCCCACGTGTTTGGGGATAGCCCCCAGCCAGAGAGTTCTGACCTGTCCGAGTTGCACCGCTTTTGGGAAGACATCAAGCAGCAAGAGCAGCCGCAGCAAACTCTGGGTCAAAAACTGCTGCACTACGCTGAAACTTTGCCTCCCCTGCTGGCCGCCTTGAAAATCTCCCAAAAGGTGGTGAGCTCCGGGTTGGAGTGGCCAACAGGAGAAAGGATCTGGGCCAAGATCCGCGAGGAGGAGGCCGAACTGCGCCAAGAGCTGGAACGAGATCCCCCCGACCGGGCGCGACAGGAAGCTGAGCTGGGGGATCTGCTGTTTGCCCTGGTCGCCTTGGGCTGCTGGTATGGGCTGGATGCTGTCCAGGCTCTGACCCAGACAAACCTGCGCCTTGCTCGCCGCTTTTTGCGCCTGGAAGAGCTGGCGCGGCAACAGGCAGAACAAGACTTCCCTCTCAAAGGCCGCAGCCCTCAAGAGCTAGAGGCGCTTTGGCAGCAAGCAAAGCAAGAACACCCCCATCCTTTAGGGATGGCGCAGCAGATTGAGGACAGGAAGAACTAGCTCTCGCTTAGGCAAAGCCAGGGGCTGGGGAGTCTCGCCCCTCCAAGAGGCAGGTGGCAGAGGGGAAGAAGAAGTTGGCACCTTGCCCACAGGGCGTAGTTGCCAGCGGATGATCTGCTCACCGCGGTAAAAGGTCACCACCAACTGATCCCCTTGGGGTTGGATTTGCCAGGTGCCATCGCCGCTGGTAACCGAAATCTGTTCGCCAGAAAAGGGCGCATCCAAAGCTGGCCCCGACTGGCTCCAAATCCGTCCGCCTCCTGTTTCCAGAACCAGTTGCACCGTTGCCCCCTGTCCTTGGCCGCTCAGGATCTGGCCAGTGCCAATCCAGACTTGGGTCTCTTGAGCCCCAGCAGACTGCCCCAGTTGCAGAGCCAGGAGCAACAGTCCTGTCCAGCTCCCCCAGCTTTGTAGCGCTCTCCCCCAACGCCGAGGGAAAGAAGAACAGCAAGCTAAGAAGGCCATTGCTCCCACGTTGTACTCCACGCTGCGCTAAAGCTAGAACAAGAGCCCGCAGCAGCAGCTTTCTCTCACCGAATCCTTTCCCAGTCTATAACCCTGCCCCTGCCTCGAGCCCCAGCCGCCTTGATCCCAATCTAGGCAACCCCTGCCTCCCCCCACTAGGCTGCAACTTGAGTCTCTGGCTACGGGGATCCCTAACAACCGTTTCGCCAATGCGCAGATCCAAGCCCTCTACCCTCTGCGGGGAGTGAGGTTCTTTCTTCAAGCGTGAGAACCCCTCGCGAAACCTAGGGGGCTGAAGCGCAGCGCTGCCCAGACAGGAGGCAAAACCGAAGGTAGTCGGCTGGACACGGGGTGATCTGCAGGTCAACCTCCTGCTGCAACCCTGCGCCAGGGCCGGCCATGCTGCAGAAACTGCCTTGAGACCCCTTCCTCCGGGGGCTCCCACTGGGGCACCCCTACTTACGGAGAAGCTTAGGTGTTCCTCTCCTGTTCCAGCTTGGCCATTCAATCTGGCTTTCTAGGTGGGAAATGCCCTCGCGAAGGGCAACTGCCTGGGCTTCCACCTCCTCTAGGGAGCGGCAAACGATCTCTGCCGCCCTGAGATGTTGGTCTCGCTGCACCAAAGCCTGGCGTGCCAGCTCGTCCTGGTTATGCTGGATAGCCGCTCTGAAAGACTTATACAACCCCGGGTGAAAGCAGACTTTCGCTCGACGTTGAGGCTTTCTTCCTGCT
>NZ_JANSJL010000056.1:36405-39675 GCF_047502745.1 Synechococcus sp. F70.1 | reverse complement strand
GAGCAGTTGGCTAGGGTTCTTTTGAAGGTGGGATAGAGGGGCAGTAAACGCTGTTTTTCCTAGCAGGGGAAAGGGGATCCCCCTCTCCTATGCATAAACCACAACTTAGCTATGCCGAAATCGCATAGCCCATTAAGAAATGTAACGCTAAATACCAAAGTCAATGGTTCGTCATCGCTAGGGTAGGCGGTGTTATCCCACGGCAGCGATCATGGCGAACCAGTTTGAACGCCTTAAAAGCGAGAAGGATGGGCTGGCGGTTAAGGACGAGCTGGAAGCTTTTGCCCAAATGGGCTGGGAGAACATCCCCGAAGACGACCGAGATCACCGCCTCAAGTGGCTGGGGATCTTCTTTCGCAAGCGCACCCCTGGCAAGTTCATGCTGCGGCTGCGCCTGCCCAATGGGATCCTGACCAGCGGCCAAATGCGCAAGTTGGCCGAGATCCTCCGCCCCTACGGCCAAGATGGCGTAGCCGACATCACCACTCGGCAAAACCTGCAACTGCGGGGCATTCCCATTGAGGACATGCCTCAGGTTCTGCGGCAACTCAAGGAGGTGGGCCTGACCAGCATCCAGTCAGGCATGGACAACGTGCGCAACATCACGGGATCCCCTCTGGCCGGTATCGACCCGGATGAGCTGATCGACGTGCGTGGCCTCACCCGCAAAGTGCAGGACATGGTAACCAACAACGGCGAGGGCAACCCTTCTTTCTCCAACCTGCCGCGCAAGTTCAACATCGCCATCTGCGGTTGTCGCGACAACTCGGTGCATGCCGAGATCAATGACCTGGCTTTTGTGCCTGCTTTCAAAGAGGGCAAGCTGGGCTTCAACGTCTTGGTGGGAGGCTTTTTTTCGGCCCGCCGCTGTGCCGAGGCCATCGGGCTGGACGTTTGGGTAGATCCCCGCGATGTGGTTCCTCTATGTGAGGCGGTGCTGCTGGTCTATCGGGATCACGGCCTGCGGGCCAACCGGCAAAAGGCGCGGCTGAGGTGGCTCATTGACGAGTGGGGCCTGGAGAAGTTTCGGGTGGCGGTGGAGCAGCAGATTGGCCACCCTCTGCCCAGAGCGGCGGAAAAAGACGAGGTGGTCTGGCACAAGCGGGATCTGCTGGGAGTACACGCCCAAAAGCAACTGGGCCTTAACTTTGTAGGCCTGCACGTGCCCGTCGGGCGGCTCAACGTCCCGGAGATGAGGGAGCTGGCTCGCTTGGCGGAGGTGTACGGCTCCGGAGAGCTGCGGCTAACGGTGGAGCAGAACGTGCTCATCCCCAATGTGCCCGACTCGCGGGTGGGGCCGCTTCTCCAAGAGCCGCTCTTGAAAAAGTTCTCCCCCAACCCGGGACCCTTGCAGCGGGGGTTGGTGTCCTGTACGGGCAACCAGTTTTGCAACTTTGCCCTCATCGAGACCAAAAACCGCGCCGTGGCCTTGATGGAAGAGCTGGAGGCCGAGCTGGAGATTCCTCAAACAGTGCGCATCCACTGGACAGGCTGTCCCAACTCCTGCGGCCAGCCCCAGGTGGCTGATATTGGCCTCATGGGCACCACCGTTCGCAAGGACGGCAAGCCGGTGGAGGCAGTGGACATCTACATGGGAGGAGAAGTGGGCAAAGACGCCAAGCTGGGCGAATGCGTGCGCCAAGGGATCCCTTGCGAAGACCTCAAGCCCGTCTTGGTGGAGCTGCTGATTGAGCACTTCGGGGCCAGGCCGCGTCGTGATCTCTCGGCTGCTCAGACCTCTGCTTCCCCCTTGATGACCTACTAGGCAGTTCGTCGTTCGAAATTTTGGAGGTTGTGATGTCTAAGCTATTCAACACTTCCTCTCCCATCTCCCGTCGCCAGTTTTTGGCTGGGGCAGCTGCCCTTGCGGCTGGAGCAGCTACGGCTGGGATCCCCCGCGCCCAATCCCAATCCTTGGGGCAGGGCTACTGGGTAGCTCAAGCTGATACCCCAGAAACCACGCGAGCCAGGCTGGGATTTATCGCCCTCACCGACGCTGCCCCCCTCATCATTGCCAAAGAGAAGGGGTTTTTTGCCAAGTACGGCATGAAAGACGTGGAGGTGGTCAAGCAGGCCTCTTGGGGCACCACCCGCGACAACTTGGTGCTGGGATCCGCCGCCGGCGGCATCGATGGGGCGCACATCCTCACCCCCATGCCCTACCTCATCACCACCGGCAAAGTTACCGATGGCAAGCCGGTGCCTATGTACATTTTGGCCCGTCTCAATCTGGACGGTCAGGGCATCAGCATTTCCAACGAATATCGGGATCTGAAAATTGGCTTGGATAGTTCCCCCCTCAAAGCTAAGTTTGCCGAGTTGCGAGCAGCCGGCAAAGAGCCCAAATGCGCGATGACCTTCCCCGGCGGTACCCACGACATGTGGATGCGCTACTGGCTGGCCGCAGGCGGGATCGATCCCACCCGCGATGTCTCCCTCATTGTGGTGCCGCCGCCGCAGATGGTGGCCAATATGAAATCCAGAACCATGGAAGCCTTCTGTGTGGGCGAGCCTTGGAATGCCCAGCTGGTGAACCAAAAAGCGGGGTATAGTGCCCTCACCACCGGCGAGCTGTGGAACGGCCACCCGGAAAAGGCCTTTGCCCTGCGGGCCGACTGGGTGGATGCGCACCCGAAAGCCACCCTGGCCCTGTTGAAAGCAATCCTAGAAGCCCAGATCTGGTGCGATCAGATGGAAAACAAAGAAGAAATGTGCCGCATCATTGGCAACCGTCGCTGGTTGGGGGTTCCCGTAGCGGATATCTTGGGCCGCGCCAAAGGCACTTTCGACTACGGCACCGGCAAGGTTGTTGAGAACAGCCCCCATTTGATGAAGTTCTGGCGAAATAGTGCTTCCTACCCCTTCAAGAGCCACGATCTCTGGTTCTTGACGGAAAACATCCGCTGGGGTTACCTGCCTGCTGACACCGATACCAAAGCTTTGGTGGATAAGGTCAACCGAGAAGATCTCTGGCGCGAGGCCGCCAAAGCCATTGGCCAGCAGGCTGCTATTCCCCCCAGCACCTCCCGCGGCGTGGAAACCTTCTTCGATGGGGTGAAGTTCGATCCCGAAAATCCTGCCGCCTATCTGGAGAAGTTGGCGATTAAGAAGCTGGCCTAACTTGCTGACTTGCCTGAGTTGGTAACTGCCCAGGAGAGAAGGGATCCGCCAACTTCTACCTAGAGTGTTCAAGTTGAACCCCTTCTCTCTTGGGATCCCTCTAAGCTAACTTCAACCTCACTCCTAGTAGACTATGAGACTTCCCGAATC
>NZ_JANSJL010000056.1:0-36305 GCF_047502745.1 Synechococcus sp. F70.1 | reverse complement strand
TCCCTCTAAGCTAACTTCAACCTCACTCCTAGTAGACTATGAGACTTCCCGAATCCGCCCTAAAGTTGAGCTACCACCTCTTGCAGATCTTCCTTTCCCTACTGGCTGGCCTAGGGCAATGGCTGCTGAAAACTGGCCCAGGTTTTGCTCTTCAGGCCAACGCCGGCACACCCGCTAGCTCTACCTTTGCTTGGCGGCAACGGGTTCAGGTTTACAAGGTGCTGCGCCGCATTCTGTTGCCCGCCACGGCCATTCTAATCCTGCTCATTCTCTGGCAAATTGCCTACAGCCGGCCCGGGGCCAACTTGCCCACACCTCTCCAAGTTTGGCAGGACACTTGGGATCCCCTCATTAAAGATCCCTTTTTTGACTATGGTGGCAATGCTAAAGGGCTGTTCTGGCAAATTTGGGCCAGCTTACGGCGGGTGTTCCTTGGGTTTGCCCTGGCCGGCTTGGTGGGGGTCGTGGGCGGCATGATCATTGGGGTTAACCGCTGGCTCTACGAGGCCTTGGATCCCATCTTTCAGGTGCTGCGCACAGTGCCACCTTTAGCCTGGCTGCCCATTTCCTTGGCCGCCTTTCGCGATGCCAATCCTTCCGCCATTTTTGTTATCTTCATCACTGCCCTCTGGCCTATTTTGATCAACACCATCGCTGGCGTGCAGCGGATCCCACAGGATTACCGCAATGTGGCCAGAATTCTGCGTCTGTCTGGCTGGAAGTATTTCTTCAAGATCGTCTTCCCGGCAACCGTGCCCTACATTTTCACCGGCTTGCGCATTGGGGTGGGCCTGTCTTGGCTGGCCATTGTGGCGGCGGAAATGTTGATTGGCGGTGTGGGCATTGGATTCTTTATTTGGGATGCCTGGAATAGCTCCCGCGTTAGCGAGATTATTCTAGCTTTGGTCTATGTTGGCCTAGTTGGACTTTTGTTGGATCGCATCACGGCTTGGATTGGCTCGCTGGTGGTGAGCGAAGATCACTAGGCTAAGTTTTCCTGATCCCAACAATCCATTTCAAGGAATCCCTTAGGTAGCCTTATGAAGACCCAGCCCTACATCGAAGTTGATCATGTAGACAAAGATTTTCTTCTAGACAATGGAGAAGTCTACCCTGTCCTGAGAGACATCCATCTAGAGATCCAAAAAGGGGAGTTTGTCTCGCTCATTGGCCACTCCGGCTGTGGCAAATCGACCTTGCTCAATATCCTTGCCGGCTTAGAGCAGCCATCCCGAGGCGGTGTTCTCCTAGAGGGCCGGCAGGTGACGGATCCCGGGCCGGATCGCATGGTGGTGTTTCAGAACTATTCCCTGCTGCCCTGGTTGACGGTGCGGGAAAACATTGCTCTAGCCGTAGACGAGGTGCTGGGATCCCTTCCCAAAGCGGAGCGGAAGCAGATTGTGGAAGAGCACATCCGCCGCGTGGGGCTGCAGGGGGCAGCCGACAAGCGCCCGGCCCATCTGTCGGGGGGGATGAAACAGCGGGTGGCCATTGCCCGGGCTTTGGCCATTCGCCCCAGGGTACTGCTGTTGGATGAGCCGTTCGGGGCGCTGGACGCCCTTACCCGCGGCAGCCTGCAGGAGCAACTGATGGAGATTGCCCAGGCCGAGCAGCTCACCTGCGTCATGGTGACCCACGATGTGGACGAGGCGCTTTTGCTTTCAGATCGAGTGGTGATGCTCACCAATGGCCCTGAGGCCCGCGTCGGCCAGATCTTGCGAATCCCGTTTCCCCGCCCCCGCCACCGCCTGGAAGTGGTGAATCACCCCGAGTACTACAGCCTGCGGGGCGAGATGATCTACTTTCTCAACCAGCAAAAGCGGGCCCGCCAGAAAACTCTCACCCGCGTGGCCATTGCCAAGGGGGGGCTGGAAAAAGTCAACTTGGCAATTGGCTTTGTGCCCCTCAACGACTGCGCCCCTCTGGTGGTGGCCCAAGAAAAAGGCCTGTTTCAAAAGCACGGTCTGGAACAGGTCACCCTGGTGCGAGAGCCGGGCTGGAAGACCATCTGGGAAGGGATCCGCTCCGGTCGGCTGGATGCGGCTGTGGTGGTGGCCGGGATCCCGTTGGCGTCCACTCTGGGAGTGGGGGGAGTGCCGGTGCCTTTGGTAACCTCGTTAACCCTCTCCCGCGGCGGCAGCGCCATTACCTTTGGGCGTCGACTTCTGTTGCAGGGGGTTTTTAGCCCCTGGGATCTTGGCAACTACCTAAGGCAAACCCCAGAGGCCGTCCCTACCCTGGGGGTGGTTCACCCAGCTTCCCTGCACAACTTCTTGTTGCGGCACTGGCTGGCCAGCGGAGGGGTGGATCCGGATCGCGACGTCACGTTGACAGTGATCCCACCTCTGCAGATGGTGGCCCGTCTCAAAGCCAGCAATATCGACGGCTACTGCGTGGACGAACCCTGGAACTCCCGCGCCGTTAGGGAAGGGCTGGGGTTCATCGTCACCACCACTCCCGAAATCTTGCCCAGCCACATCGAGAAAGTCCTAACAGTGCGCCAGGACTGGGCCCAAAGCTACCCCCGCACCCACGTGGCCCTGGTCAAGGCGTTACTGGAGGCTTGCCACTACTGCGATCAGCCGCAGCACCGTCCCCAGATCCTGGAGTGGCTGGCTCAGCCTCAGTATGTGGGCGCGGCCCTGGAGGATCTGCAGCCGGGGTGGAGGGGTGTCCTGCAGCGGGGAATTGCCGATGAATCGCAAGTGATTGTCGGTTTCCATCAGTTTGCCAACGGGCGCAACACCTGTCCGGAAAGATTGGAGCACCTCTGGATCCTGACGCAAATGGCTCGCTGGGGCCTCTGCGCTTTTCCTCGCAATTGGGTTTCTGTCCTCGAGCAAGTGCTAGACGACAAGACCTATGCCCTAGCTGCCAGAGACCTGGGGCTGCCGGATCGGGCCCACGACCGTGGAGCTTTGCTCTTTGGCGATGGATCCCGCTTTGATGGCGAGGATCCCATTGCCTACCTGGAGTCGGTGGCCATAGGGCAGGAGCCGAAGCTGCAGAACTACCGGCTTAGCGAAGTTTAGCTTTTGTTACCTTAGCCTCTCAAACTAAAAACGCCATGATGACCAGCTCTCGCCTATCTTCCTCGCCCTCGTCTTCAACAATTTCTGCCGCAGGGCTGCCTCTTCTGCGTCTTCAGAATGTGGGCAAGACCTACTGGACTGCGGCAGGGCCCTTTGTTGCCTTGGAAAACATCAATCTGGAAGTAGCTGCCGGGGAATTCGTCTGCATTATCGGCCACTCCGGCTGTGGTAAGTCCACCTTGATCAACATGGTGGCCGGGTTTTCTGCTCCAACGTCCGGGTCCATTACCCTCAAGGGCCAGCCCATCACTGCTCCAGGGCCGGACCGGATGATGGTGTTTCAGAACTATTCCCTTTTGCCTTGGCTGACAGCTTTTGAAAATGTTTATCTGGTGGTGGATCAGGTCTATCCTGATAAATCCCCCAGCGAGAAAAGGGAAATCGTTCAAGAACACCTGGAACTCGTGGGTCTGGCCGAAGCAGCCCACAAGCGGCCCAAGCAGCTTTCTGGCGGCATGAAGCAAAGGGTGGCCATTGCGCGCGCTCTGGCCGTTCGCCCTGAAGTGCTGCTATTGGACGAGCCCTTTGGGGCCTTGGATCCCATTACCAAGGAAGAGCTCCAGGATGAGCTGCTAGCCATTTGGCGGGATCACCGCTGCACGGTTTTGATGATTACCCATGACATCGACGAGGCTCTTTATCTATCAGACCGGGTGGTGATGATGACCAACGGCCCTGCTGCTCGTATTGGCGAGATCTTGACCATTCCTTTCGAGCGACCGCGCATCCGCTCCCGTATCATGGAAATGCCTGAGTTTTACGAGCTGCGCCACTCTGCCCTCGACTTTCTCTACCGTCGCTTCGCCCATGTCTTGGATTAAGCCATGACGGCCTCTGGGCACCAACCTCCGTCGCCCCTTCAGCAGCAGGCTAAGCAGCAGGCTTCCCGTCGCCTTTTGAAGGGATCCATCATCGGCGCTGGGCAAGTGGGCATGGCCTGTGCCTACGCGATGGTTATCCAAAACACGCTAGACGAGCTGGTTCTTCACGATATCGACCGCGCCAAGCTGGAAGGAGAGGTGATGGACCTGGTGCACGGGATCCCCTTTGTCGAGCCGACGCGGATCTGGGCAGGGGAGCTGGCCGATTGCGCCGGGTCTGATGTGGTGATTTTAACGGCAGGGGCCAAGCAGCGGCCTGGGGAAAGCCGCTTGGATTTGGTCCACCGCAACGTCGAGATCTTCAAAAGCCTGATCCCGGCCCTGATGGAGCATTGTCCAGAGGCCATCTTCCTCGTGGTGAGCAACCCCGTTGATGTCATGACCTATGTTTCTTTGAAGTTGTCGGGGCTGCCGCCAGGGCAGGTGATGGGGTCGGGAACGGTCTTGGATACGGCCCGCTTTCGCTACCTTTTGGCCCAGCGGCTGGGAGTGGATCCGCGCAGCCTGCACGCCTACATCATCGGCGAGCATGGGGATAGCGAGGTGGCCGTCTGGAGCAAGGTCAATATCGCCGGCACGCCAATTGGCCAGCTTTCGCCAGCCTGGGATCCCGCCCACTTGGGGGATATTTTCGAGCAGGTGCGCAACGCCGCCTACGAGATCATCCGCCGCAAAGGGGCCACGAGCTATGCCATTGGCCTAGGGGTGGCGCAGATTGTCCAGGCGCTAGTGCGGGATCAGCGGCGGGTTTTAACCGTGAGCAGCCTCACCCAGGGGGAGTACGGCCTGCCGGAGGTCTGCCTTAGCTTGCCCAGGGTCGTTGGACGGCAAGGGGTGGAGCGCACGCTAGTCATGGCCCTTACCGAGAGCGAGCAGCAGCAATTGCACCGCTCGGCCCAGATCTTGCGGCAGGTCATTGACAGTATCCAGTGGTAGCTTAGAGGGTTCCCTCTGCAAGAGCCGAAGCTGGCGCTTATGGCAACAGAAGTGCAACGGCCCAGTCCTAGGAGTCCTAAAAGCCAACCCAAGGAGGGCTCTCCTTCTCCCCCCTGGGCTGACCTCCCGCTGCAAAAGGGGCTTGGCCAACGGCTGCGGCAACATGTCAACCCCCTGCAGGCTCAGTACCAACAGCCTGCTTCCCCACCCCACTGGGAACGGGTGTATCGGCGGCTGGGACAGCCCTTTCACTTGGATATCGGCAGCGGGAGTGGGCGCTTTCTGCTGCGCCTGGCCCAGGAACAGCCCGACTGGAACTTTTTGGGCGTGGAGATTCGGCAGCCGCTGGTGGAGCGGGCCAATGCCTGGCGGGACGAGCTGGGGCTGGACAATGTCTATTTCCTGTTTGCCAACATCAACGTCTCCCTAAGGCATCTGTTTGCCCCTGGGGAGCTTAGCCGCGTCACCATTCAATTTCCGGATCCCTGGTTTAAAAAGCGCCATCACAAGCGGCGGATCGTCCAGCCCCAACTGGTGGCGGATCTGGCGCTGCTGCTGCAACCGGGCAGCCCTGTTTTCTTGCAGTCGGACGTGCAGGAAGTTGCCGAGGAGATGGTCGCTCGTTTCCTAGAGCATCCGCAGTTTTGGAATCCCTACCAGGGTCCCCTCGATGACAACCCCTTTGGCATTCCTACTGAGCGGGAGTGGCAGTGTCTGCAGTTGGGGCTGCCCATCTACCGTTATTGGCTGGAGCGACGCTGACTCCTTCAGTCGGCTGAGGCCAAGAGAAGCTAGGATATAAGCCGCTGGAGTTGCCGCCGTTGCTGCCATGTCTCCCTCTGAAGCCACGGCTTTTGTCGATCCCTTTTTCGGTTGGCTTTCTGTTCGCCGGGGGCTCCTCAACCTGCTCAGTTTGCTAGCTTTTGTCATTGCTGGGCTTGCGTTGGCCAGCAGTTGGTTCCAGCCGCCGCTGCAAACGAAGCTGGATCTGTTGCAAATTGATCTTGCCCTGCAGGCTGCCCGCACCCTTGACGATCCTCGCTATCAGGATCTGGCCCGAGCTCTGCTGGATCAGGAGGTGTTCAAGGTAGCTAGCAGTCGCTACCAGCAGGTGGCCGACAACTACGCCGAGCGCCTACAGCGCCTGAAACGGGTGGCAGGGCTGGAGACGAGGGGCGAAGGGTCCACAGGGGATCCTGCCCTCCTGGCTTCTGTCCAGGAGCTGCAGGCAGAGCTGGACGGGCTACGGCTGCGCCTGGGCTTGCTCTACGCTTACCAGGAGGATCTGGAGGCGGCCCACCGGCAGTGGCAGCAAGTGGTTGATCCCAGCCGTCCCTTCGAGTTGGAATCCCCGCAAAAGGAAGCAGCCCAGGTCTTGCAGGGGCTGTGGGGGACGCCGCGGCGCATCCTGCCAGAGGCCGAGGTACACCTCCGCAACCACCTGGACGGCTGGTTTGAGGCGGTGGCCCTGCAGCAGCTCTACCGGCTACAACAGCGCGGCGACAGCCTCAATGCCCTTAACCAGCAGCAGGAAAAATTGGCTCTGGCAGCTTTGTTCCGGCTGGCGGTGGTGGGCGGGATCCCCCTGCTGGGGGCGCTGCTGGGGCTGATCCTCCTAGTGGGCTGGCTGGGCTGGAGCTTCTGGCGCCAACGTTCTCTCGTGGGTCCTCCCTGGGAGGTGCCTTGGCCAGGGATCGGGGCGCAGGCAGTGCTAACGGGATGGTTCCTGGGGTTTCTTCTTCTCAGCGCCTTGGTGCCTCGACTCTACACCACCCTCCTTGGCCTGGGAGCCCAGCAGCTTAGCCCTTGGCACCAAGGAGCGACCCTGTTTCTCACCTACAACTCTGGGGCTTTGCTGGGGGCAGGGCTATTGTCCTGGCTCCTACGTGCCTACCCAGGTTGGCAAAAAGTGCTGCAGGTGCGCCTAGGGGGTCCTTGGCTGCTCTGGGGCCTGTGCGGCTACGGGGCGGCCCTACCGCTGGTGGTGCTGGCGGCGGCGCTGTCGCAGCTACTGCTGCCGCAGGCGGGGGGCGGCAACCCCATTTTGCCGCTGCTTTTGGAGAGCCACGGCTGGGGGGCGCGGTTGCTATTTCTAGCTGTGGTCTCTGTCTGTGCCCCCGTTTTTGAGGAGGTGCTGTTTCGGGGTTTTTGGCTGCCGACGCTGAGCCGTTACCTGCCGATGGGGGCTGCCATTGCTCTAAGCGCCTTCACCTTTGCCATTGCTCACCTCAACCTTGCCGATTTGCTGCCCTTGACCATGCTGGGGGTAGTGCTGGGAGTGGTGTACAGCCACAGCCGCAACCTGCTAGCCCCCATCCTGCTCCACAGCCTCTGGAACACGGGATCCCTGGTCACGCTGCTGGTGCTGGCGGGCGCTTCCTGAAGGGAGCTGAGCCTACTTTTTCTTGCCGAAGATGCCGAAGAGGCGGCTCCAGAAGCCACCGCTTTCTCCCTTGCGGGAGGGCGGCACCACTTTTTGGGGCTGGGAGGTCTGACGGCTAGCCGAGGGAACGGGAACCGGCTGCTGGGTGGTGACCTGCTGCAGCCAGCGGCGCACTTCGGCCATCAACTCGGCGTTGTTGGGTTCTAAGCGACTGGCCTGCAGAAAGTCAGCCTTGGCCATACCGGCGTTGCCCTGCTTCAGGTGGGCAATACCCCGGTGTAGATAGTAGCGGGCCACGTTGGGCTGGGCGCTGATGGCAAAGTTTAAGTACTGGATGGCAGCCCGGTACTGCTTGCGCTCGATCATGTCCAGGGCCTGCAGGAAGCGGGTCTCGGCAGGACTGGGTTGGGGAGGTGGAGGCGGGGCGGCAGGAGAAGGGGGCGGCGGAGCTGGGGGGCTGGCCGGGATCCCGCCCAGGGGGGTGGTTTTAGGGGCAGGAGCTGGGCTTGCCTTGTAGCCAGCCTTGAGCAACAGATAGGCCAGGTTGAGCTCGCTCAGTTGCTCGGTTTTCTCCAGCAGGGTGGCCAGGGAGCTGTATTGCTCTTTGGCCAGCTTTTCCACCCGCTGGACATACTCTTCCTCCCAGTTGGGAGACTCGGCCAAACCTTTGACTGCCTCTCCCGTAGGCCAGAGATCTGCAGGCGGCGACTCCAGTAGCCGTTGGATGCGCAGCTTGAGCAGAGCCTCGTATTCCGACCGCTCCCGCTCTTTGGTCAGCACCTCGTTGGCCGGGTTGACCAGCTTGGCAAAGAGGACATTGGCCCGCTCTGCCCCTTCCGGATCCCCGACAAAGCGATCCGGATGCAGGGCCTTGGCCGCCTGCAGGTAGCCGCGCCGAATCCTCTTGGGGTCGGCGGTAAGGGGCACGCCCAGGATGGCAAAGTGGTCGGTCTCGTAACGAGCTAGCCCCCGGTCAATGCGGGGGACATCAGCGTTGGCTCCCATAGTTGCCACCTCTCCAAGATTTGCTGCAGAGTTCCATTTTTAGCCAGGGCTGCGATCGCCGCATCCACCGCTTCCTTCAAGGAAGGGTGCTGCGAGGATACCACTCCCACCAAAGGTATGGGGAAGAGAGGCGGCCCCACTAGGCGCAGCCGGGATCCCGCCTGACGCAGGCCCAGGACAGCCACGGGCTGATCGACGAGCACTGCATCCAACTGGCCGGCCTGGAGCTGGGCAAACAGGCGCTCGGGGTTGCTGGTGGCAAAGAGCCGGATGGGGTTGCCCCGCCTCTCGTTGTAGGCTTCCAACAGCGCTGCTCCCGTACTATTGACTACAATGCCCACCTTGCGGCCAAAGAGCTGGGCCAGAGACTGGATAGGGGGATCCCCTTGCCCAGGATCCCGCACCACCAAGCGCTGGGGGCTGAGGTAGTAGGGCCGGGTGGCGAGAAACTGCTGCGAATCCAGGCCCAGGCCTTCCCGTGCTCCCCAGATGAGATCCACCTCATCCGCCTGCAAGGCCGTCAACTGCTGGCTCCAGGGGATGTAGACAGGTTCAAGCCGCACCTCTAGCGTCTGGGCAATGGCCTCGAGGATCTCCCACTCAAAGCCGGCGTAGGTTTTTCGCCCCAGGTCGGTGTAGAGGTAGGCAGGGCCCAAGCTGGGATCCAGGCCAACCCGCAGACGGCCCCGCGCCCGAATTTGGGCCCAACGGGAGTCGGAACCCACGAGGGCGGCTGAGGCTGGCTTTTGGGCAGGCTGAGGATAGGCGGGGATCCCCAAGAGAAGCACCAGGCCAAACCCTGCCGCCCAACAACAACGCCGGAGTCTTTTCCCGACTAAGTTGCCTCCCTTGCTTTGCAAAAGCGCCATGACTTGCTGGCCTTTACGTAGACTTTGACTTTAGCTGCTGCGCTCTCCGAGCTGGCGATTCCGCCGCAGCGGGAAGGAAACCGGCAGGGGGCTGACCTGGGCCAGTTCTTCTTGGAGAGCAGCATGGAGCCAGCCGTTGCTGGCCAGCAGGCGGCCACTGTACACATCTACCGGGCTGCCGTCGTAGGCGGTAACCTTGCCGCCGGCCTCTCGCACCAAGACAATCCCAGCGGCAATGTCCCAAGGGGAGAGACCCCGCTCCCAATAGCCGTCCAACTGGCCAGTGGCCACGTAGGCCAGGTCAAGGGCAGCCGATCCCCCTCGCCGCACTCCTTGGGTGAGGTGGGTGAAGTGGCAGAACTCAGCGTAGTTGTTGTCCGGAGTTTCCCGGCGGTCGTAGGCAAAGCCAGTAACCAGGAGACTGCGGGAGAGTTCGGTAGTAGAGGAGACGCGGATGGGTTTGCGGTTGCGGGTGGCTCCCATCCCTTGTACGGCGCGAAAGAGATCCCCCCGAAAGATGTCGCAGACCACCCCTAGCACCGGCTCCCGCCCCTCCAGCAGGCCAATAGAGACGGCAGCAAAGGGGTAGCCGTGGGCAAAGTTGGTGGTGCCATCTAAGGGATCGATCGCCCAGGTGTAGGTGCCTTCTGGGGATCCCTGCTGGCCCGATTCCTCCGTCAAGATCCCATCTTCGGGGAAGTGGCGCCTCAGGATCTTCAAGATGAGCTCCTCGGAAGCGCGGTCTGCTGCTGTCACCAAGTCCCCTGGACGTTTCTCCTCAATAGCCAGAGCTTTGTCCACGTACTCCCGCAACAGTGCTGCCGCCTCCAGAGCCGCTTCTGTAGCCACATCCAACCGACGCAACAGAGCTTCCGTCACATCCGCACCTTAGGGTTATAAAGTAAGCTATAGACCTGCTACCCAGAATAGCCTGTCTGCTAGCAAGGCTTGCCCCTCCAAGCGGGCCCAGACAGCCAGAGAAAAGCTCTGCCTGATGCAAAATTTGGAGGAGGTGGGAACCTGCAAGTTGCGAGTTTTGTGAGTTGCCTGGAAAGCCTAGGTTGAATGGGGTGTACTTGAAGGTGGGAGAGGGAAAGCCGATGCCATCTAACCTCAGCGACTTTTTTACTGCGACTACAGCAGTGGGCGGAGCACAGCTGTCCGCTAGCCAGGAGTTGGAACTGGCAGAAGAGCTGTTCGAGCCAGTTCCCGAGCAGCCTCTGTCCTATCCGGAGTTCACCCTTTGCCTATGTCATCCTGTGCGGCCCTGCAGCTACATCCTGCGGGGGGATATCTACACCATTGGCCGAGACCCTTCCAACACTATCCAGATTGTCAACCAGTTTGTCTCGCGCCGCCATGCTTACCTGGTGCGGGTGCCTACCCGGTCTAGCCGCACAGGGTTTACCTACTGTCTCATCGACGGCGACCGCCAAGGGCACTCCAGCACCAACGGCGTATTCGTCAACGGCAGCCGCGTGGCTACCCACTACCTGAGAAGTGGGGATGTCATTTACTTTGGGCCGGAGATCCGGGCCTACTTCTTCGAAGTGGTCCCCATCCCCCAGCTGCCCAGCCCTTCTGGGGTCAACTCCGGCCCCCTGGCAAATAGCTGCAGCTTCCCCACGACCTAGGCGACCAAGGAACCGTTGACAGATTCAAAGCCACATCGCTATATTGAGCTAGCTAGGCAAGGTAAATTGGGGCATCGCCAAGTGGTAAGGCAGCGGGTTTTGGTCCCGCCATTCGGTGGTTCGAATCCATCTGCCCCAGCTTGAGTGAGTTTGCTTGGGAGAGGAAGCTGCTTCCCTCCCTTTTCTTCTGCCCCGCCCCTTTGGAGGGAGGGTCTGCCTGTCGAAAAGCTCAGGGGATCCGCAATGGCCCAGCTGTGCCGCTCCTTGATGGTGGTAGGGACTGCTTCCCATGTGGGCAAGACCCTTTTGGTGGCTGCCCTCTGTCGCCTCCTGAAGAAGGCGGGGAAGAGGGTTTCCCCCTTCAAGGCCCAGAACATGTCGCTGAATGCCTATGTCACTGCCGAGGGCCACGAGATTGCCTACGCGCAGGCCCTGCAGGCCTGGGCCGCCGGGATCCCGCCCGCCGTGGAGATGAACCCGATTTTGCTCAAGCCCCAGGGCAACCTAACTTCCCAGGTGGTCCTCAACGGCGTGGCGGTGGACACCTGTTGTGCCAGTGAGTATTACGAGCGCTGGTTTGCGCCTGCCTGGGAGGCAGTGAAAACAGCTCTGGCTCGCCTGCAGCAGCAGTACGAGTGGATTGTCTGCGAGGGGGCGGGCAGTCCGGCAGAGGTCAACCTCAAGCAGCGGGATCTGGCCAACATGCGGGTGGCTTTGCATTTGGGATCCCCCACCTGGCTGGTGGCAGATATTGACCGAGGGGGGGCGCTAGCCCATGTGGTGGGCACCCTGCAGTTGCTGGAGCCAGAGGAACGGGCCCTGATCCGCGGCATTGTCATCAACAAGTTTCGCGGCGCGCGGGAGCTGCTGCAGCCTGGCCTCGATTGGCTGGAGAACTACACCGGGATCCCCGTGGTCGGAGTTCTGCCCTGGCTGGACTGGACGCTGCCGCAGGAAGATTCGCTGGGCCTGGAGGCCGGCCCCCACCTCTGGGAAGTTCGCCGTCCCCGGCGGGGAGACCGGCTGGAGATTGCCGTGGTTCGCCTGCCCCAGGTGGCCAATTTCTCCGACTTCGACCCCTTGCTAGCAGAGCCCAGCGTCCATCTGCGCTGGGTTGTCCCTGGCCAGATCCTGGGATCCCCCGATGTGGTCATCCTGCCCGGCAGCAAAACCACCCTCAAGGATCTGCTGGTGCTGCGCCAGAGTGGCCTAGCCGACCAACTGCGCCACTATTCCGGCCACATTGTTGGCATCTGCGGCGGGCTGCAGATGTTGGGACAAACCATCGCCGATCCTGAAGGCCGAGAGGGAGTTGCCGGCACCTACCCCGGGTTGGGCCTCTTGCCGCTGACCACCGTCTTGCAGCCCACCAAGGTCACCCAGCAGGTGCAAACACAAAGCCGCTGGCCTGCCACCACCCCCGTCCAGGGGTATGAGATCCACCAAGGATCCACCCAGGCCAATTCCTCAGGCTGCCTGCCAATCTTTGAGCAAGAAGGCTTGGGTTGGCGGGATCCCACAGGCCGGGTCTGGGGCAGCTATCTACACGGCCTCTTCGACAACCACCGCTGGCGGCGGCAATGGCTAAACTGGCTGCGCCGACAAAAAGGCTGGGATCCCTTGCCAGAACTGGAGGGCCACTACGCCCAGCAGCGGGAAGAACTGCTGGATCGCCTGGCAGAAGCTTGGCGGCCTCATCTCGAGTGGCAGCAGCTTTTGGAATAGGGCGGGGCAATAGCCGAGGTCTGCGAGAATGGCTGTATTCTAGACAGGGATTTCCTTCCCCCTGGCCTATGCGGCTTCTGGTTACAGGCGGCGCAGGCTATATCGGCAGCCACACCTGTAAAGCCCTGGCGGCCCATGGCCACCTGCCGATTGCCTACGACAACCTGGTTTACGGCCACCCCTGGGCTGTTCGCTGGGGGCCCTTGGAAATTGGCGACATTGCCGACCGCCATCGGCTAGATCAAGTCATCCGGCAGTACCGCCCCGAAGGGGTAATTCACTTTGCCGCCTATGCCTACGTGGGCGAGTCGGTCAAGGATCCGGGCAAATACTACCGCAACAACGTGGCCGGATCCCTGACCTTGTTGGAGGCGATGCGGGATCACGGGATCCCCTACCTGGTGTTCTCCAGCACCTGTGCCACTTACGGCGTGCCGGAGCAGATCCCCATCCCGGAAACCCACCCTCAGCGCCCCATCAACCCCTACGGCCAGAGCAAACTCATGGTGGAGCAGATGCTGCGGGACTTCCAGCTTGCCTACGGGATCCAATCCGTTAGCCTGCGCTACTTCAATGCCGCTGGCGCCGATCCTGACGGCGAAATCGGCGAGGCCCATGACCCAGAAACCCACCTCATCCCCCTAGCCCTAGAAGTTGCCGCTGGCCAGCGCTCTCACCTAACCATCTTTGGGGATGACTACGATACCCCTGACGGTACCTGTATCCGCGACTTCATCCATGTTGCCGACCTGGCGCAAGCCCATGTCTTGGCCCTAGAGGCGCTGGCGGCTGGCAAGCCTCTGCGACCTGCTTATAACTTGGGCAATGGCCAAGGTTTTTCTGTCCGGGAGGTGATTGCCACAGCCGAGGCCGTGACCGGCAAGCAGATCCCTGTGCAAGTGGGGGCGCGCCGACCCGGGGATCCGCCGCGGCTGGTGGGCGACGCCACGGCCATTACCCGTGACCTCAACTGGCGGCCCCGCTATACCAACTTGGCTGAGATCCTTCAAACTGCCTGGTGCTGGCAGCAGAAGCGGCCCTATTTTCAAAGACCACGTTGCTAGTGCTCCGTGCTACTCACTTCTGGCGGGGGGCAAAGGCGCTGAGGGTGTCCAGGTCGGTTTTGCCTTCTAGGATCAAGTCTCGCAGGATGGCGGCGCTAATGGGAGCCAGCAAGACCCCATTGCGATAGTGGCCAGTGGCAACGAGCAGATTGGCATAGCCAGGAGCCGGCCCTAGGATAGGAGCGCGCTGCCCTAGCGGTCGCGGCCGCTGGCCGGCCCAGTGCTCCAATAGCCTTGCTTCCGCCAAGGCTGGGCAAAGCCGGATGGCGCGGGTCAGCAGATCCTGAAGAGCCAGCAGGGTTGGCTCGGCGTGGGAGGCCTGAAATTCCACCGTCGCCCCCACCCACAGGGATCCATCCCCTAAAGGAACCAAGTTGAGATCCCCATCAGCCACCACTGGCCCCCACGGGATCCCAGCAGCTTGAATCCGCAGGGCCTGGCCCTTAACAGCTTGCAGCGGCATCTGCAAGCCCAGCTCTTTGGCCAGAGCAGAGCTGCCCAGCCCAGCAGCGAGAACAACGTACCCCGCCGCCAAGGTGAGCGATGGGGTGTGAACCACCTCTACGCGAAAGGGGGGATCTGGGCTGCGCTGAAAGCTGCAAACCGGCTGGTGAAAGAAAAAGCAGGCTCCTCGGCGTTGAGCTGCCTCCAAGAGCGCCTGCGTGAAGAGCTTGGGGTGGATCTGGCGATCGTGGGGAGAGTAGATAGACCCTGCCAGGTCGCTACGCAGGCCAGGCTGCAGGGATCTCACCTCCGCCGGACTCAGCCACTGGAGGTCATAGCCCGCCTGTTGACGAGCTGCCAGGGTCTCTTGCCAGGCTGCTACCTCCTCCTCCTGGAGGAGCCGGAGGATGCCGCGCCGATTGACGGGCAAGGTGCGACCCAAGTCTGCTTCCAGCCGAGCAATCAGGGGATCAAACTGCTCCAGGCTTTTTAGGCGCAACTCCACCACCTCCCCGCTGGGTTGGCGGCTGCAGACTCCCATCAACACCCCCAGCGACGCGCCGGTAGCCCCTGAGGCCGGCTCCCCAGCATCTACCCCAATGACTGATAGCCCTGCTGCTGCTAGCTCATAGGCGATGGCACAACCCACCACCCCGCAGCCAATGACCAACACGTCACAGTTCACGACTCCTCCTCGATCCTGCCGGGCGCGGTGATCTTGAACTGCTGGCTTCCGACTTCGCCTATGAACCGCTCCCGAATTGTGCCGGAGGTTTTTCTCAGTCTAGATGCTAGCGTTCGCTGTTTGTTCCCTCCGCTACCCCTCTCCCCTACACTCAAAGAGGGAGCTGTTGCTAACTCTAGAGAATCTCGAGCTTTGCGATGGGCTATCGCCGCCGGGATTGGTTGGCCTACTGGCTGCTCAAGTGGCTAGTGGTCAACCCGCTGTTTCGGGGACTGTATTTTGGCCGCACCTATGGGCAGGAAAATGTGCCTCGCCAGGGATCCCTCATTATCGTCAGCAACCATGCTAGCCACCTGGATCCGCCCTTGCTCGCCAACGCGGTGCGCCGCCCTGTAGCCTTCATGGCCAAAGAAGAGCTGTTCCGAGTGCCCGTGCTCAAGCAGGTGATCCGGTTCTACGGCGCCTATCCAGTAAAAAGAGGTGGGGCAGATCGCAGCGCCCTGCAGGCCACAGAGGCAGCTTTGGCCAAGGGATGGGCAGTAGGGATCTTCCTCAACGGCACCCGCACCCCCGATGGCCGCATTCCCCAGCCTCACCTGGGGGCAGCCTTGGTGGCAGCGCGCACTCAGACACCCCTGCTCCCTGTCGCCCTCTGGGGCACCGAGAAGGTGCTGCCCAAGGGATCCCGCTGGCCGCGTTTGTTTTGCCCCATCACTGTGCGCATCGGCAAGCTGATCCCCCCGCCAGTTTCTAGCGAGAAAGCTGAGCTGCAGCGGGTAACGGCAGCCTGTGTGGAAGCCATTCACCTCCTCCTGGACCAGGGGCGCTGAGGGGCAATCAGAGTAGCTTGGGCAACGAGGTACTCAGCCACCGGCTTCCCGCCCAGGATGTGCTCTTGCAGCACCCGCTCTATCACTGGCGGCGTGGCCGAGTGGTACCAAAACCCACCGGGGTACACCAGCAGCACGGGCCCGGGAACGCCATAGTTGCATGCCCGTAGGCAATTGGCCTTGGTGCGGTTGACGCGCAGAGAGCCAACGCCCGCCAGCTCTAGGTTCAACTGCTGAATCCGCAGCTTCAGGTATTCCCAGGCCTCCAGCCCCACCGCCTTTTCACAGCACTTGGGCTTGGTCTGGTCGGCGCAGAGAAATAGATGCCAATGGTAGGAGGGAATCGAAGCCGGCTGAAGCTCTGGAGAGACAGCGGAAAGCTGGGTCATGGGGTATCCTTCCACTGCATTGCTAGACAACTCTCCACTGGAAGGTAGAAGCCTGAGGAGGCGATGCCCTAGCCTGGAGGAAAGTACCTCTTGCCTACTTGGCAATGCTCATCAATGCTCCCCAGCAGCGGTTGTTTCTAGCCCTTCTTCCTCCAGCAGACCTGCAGGAGCAGGTGACGGCAATCAAACAACAGTTTGCCGAGCAATTTGCCAGCCGAGCAGCCCTGCGCTCACCCCCTCACATCACCCTCGTGCCTCCTTTTGAGTGGCCCACCGCTGAGCTGGCAGCCCTGACGGGGTCCCTGGAAGAATTTGCCAAAGAGCAGGCCCCAGTTGCCGTTGAGCTGCGTGGCTTTGGTGCTTTCGCGCCGCGGGTTATCTATATTCACGTTGAGCCCTCCTCAGAGCTGGAGCGGCTGCAGACCAAGGCCCAGCAGCACATGAGCCTTCTTCTCAGGCAGCAGGCCACAACGCCTTCCCCTCGTCCTTTTGTGCCTCACATAACGGTAGCCTTTCGAGATCTCCGGCCAGCCCAGTTCCGTGCAGCCTGGCCACTCTTCCAGAATCGTCCCTTCCAGGGATCCTTTCTCGCCTCTGCCCTCACCCTCCTCATCCACGACGGCAAGCGCTGGCAAGTCTTTGCCGAATTTTCCCTTTCTGCCACTAGGGGATGAGAAGCAGCCGACTACTCTACCCAGTGAGCGGCCATGTATTCAGCCAGATCCAGCACCCGCTGCGAGTAGCCCCACTCGTTGTCGTACCAGGCCATGACCTTGACCAGATCCCCGTCCAGGACGCTGGTCAGCTCTGCATCCACAATGGCGGAGCAACTGTGGCCCCGGTAGTCGATAGAAACCAAGGGAACGTCTGAGTAGGCGATGATCCCTTTCATGGTCGTTTCCGAGGCTTCCTTCAGGGCGGCGTTGACCTCCTCGGCAATCACTTGGCGCTCTGTTTGCACCACCAAATCCACCAAAGAGACATTGGGCGTAGGAACCCGTACCGCCACCCCGTTGAGCTTGCCTTTCAATTCAGGGATCACCAGCGCCACCGCCTTAGCTGCCCCCGTCGTAGTAGGCACCATGCTCAGCGCTGCCGCCCGCGCCCGCCGCAAATCGCGGTGGCCTCCATCCAGAATGCGCTGGTCGCCCGTGTAGCTGTGGGTGGTAGTCATGGTAGCCCGCCGCACACCGAACTTGTCCAGCAGCACTTTGAGAATCGGGGCAAGGCAGTTGGTGGTGCAGCTAGCGTTGCTGACAATGTTGTGCCGCACCGGGTCGTAGGTGTGCTGGTTAACACCATAGACAAAGGTAGGGATGTCACTTCCCTTAGCTGGGGCAGTGATCACCACCTTTTTGGCTCCCGCCTCTAGGTGCTTGGAGGCCCCCTGGTAGTCGACAAAAACGCCAGTAGCCTCGATTACAAGGTCCACCTTCCACTCTTTCCAGGGGAGGTTGCTGGGGTTGCGCTCGGAAACGGCATGGATGTGCTTGCCGTTAACTAGCAAACCACCCTCGCTAGCCTCCACTTCCACTCCTTGTAGGGTTCCAAGGATGGAGTCGTACTTCAGCAAATGGGCAGCCGTGCGAGCGTCTGAAGTGTCGTTGATGGCAACAATATCGACATTGGACTGCGGACGACTTAGCCAACAGCGCAAAAAGTTGCGACCAATACGACCAAATCCGTTGATGGCTACCCTAACCACTGCTTTGACCTCGCTGCTTCCAATTGTTCGGGGGCTGCTTAGCCCATGATACCGCAAGCCCTGAACATTCTGAATCTGAAGATATGTTCGCGATCTGGCGAGCTTGGCGCTCCTAAGTAAAATCGCTCTGGCACAATTGGGCGGGTAGGGGACAGGCCGCCGGCTGCTATGACAAGCAGACCCCTTGCCTGTAGCTAGGCTCAAAGACTGCAACCGCTCCGAGGTACCTAGCTTTTGGTTGCATCAGCGGGATAGATTCCTTCTTGGGGCAAGCTGTCTTGGGGGCATGGCAAAGAGTTTTGAGGATCCCTTGCTTCCCCATTGGTAGCTGCATCGGCTTCCGCCAAGGCTTGCAGAGCCAGCAGGATCTCCTCTTCTCGCCGGGTATAGGTCTCCTCGTCGATCTCCCCTAGATCAAGCTGGCTCTGCAGAGCTGTAAGCTCTTTCTGGAGGTTTTCCCTGCTGTCAAGTTGCGCCTCGGCCCGCTCGCGAATCTGCTCTGCTAGCCATAGCAAGCCCTGCGCTGGCCACGTCAACAACTGCCAAACCATCCTTGCTTTCCTGGTAAGGACAGGTCGATTCTACTCAACGCAGATCCTGCCTGCACGCAAGGCCAGCTAGCCAGAGCCAAGCAAAGGCAGCTCCTCCGGATGCGGCTGGGCTAGCTGTTCCGAGAGCATCAGCTCTCGCTTAGAGGGCACGCACAGAGGGATCCCTGCCGGTGGACTCTACTGCGAGTTGCCTCTGTTCCAGCACTTCCAGCGGGGGGTGTTGTGTGCTGCCTGGCTGCTACCATGAAAATATGGTCATATAAGCAAACACAGATCAGCAAGATGAAGCAACACTGGGAGAACGTCTATAAGACCAAGCGAGCCGAGCCTCTCAGTTGGTTTCAGCCACGCGCTGAGCGGTCGCTGCGTCTTATTCGGGAGACGGCGTTGGGCTTCTCAGCCTCGATTATTGACGTTGGCGGAGGAGCGTCCAGGTTGGTATATGAACTGCTGGAGGCGGGCTACCGCAAGCTAACAGTTCTCGATATCTCTGCGGCAGCTCTGGCAGTGGCAAAGGCCCGTTTGGGGGAGCGGGGAAACACAGTCAACTGAGTAGAGGGCGACATTACCCAGCTAACTCTGCCGGCCAACGCCTACGACATTTGGCATGACCGGGCAACGTTTCACTTTCTTACGAATCCTCAAGATCGGCGAGCATACGTGGCCAATGTCCTGAGAGCAGTAAAGCCAGGAGGGTTTGCTATCATAGCTACCTTCGGTGAAGACGGGCCTACGCAATGCACTGGCCTGCCTGTTGTGTGCTACTCGCCCGATCTCTTGCAGGCAGAGTTCGGTAGCGCTTTCAACCTCCTAAAGCATGAGCAAGAAGAGCACCGCACCCCCGCTGGCGCTGTGCAAAAGTTTGTGTACTGCTGTTTCCAGAAAAAGCCAACTGCTCTTGAAGCTGAGCTCTCTCTGGAGGGTGACCGCCAGCAACAAAAGTCTCTGGTTGTGGTTTTGTAGGGTTAGAGGCTACCTGCAGTTACCCACCTAGAGCAGGCGACTGCAGCGAGCTTTCCAGTCCAGCTTCTGATCCAGAAGGAGCTCCAGGTGAGGTAGATAAGCTTTGTAGCTGTGCTCCCCAGAGCCGATTAAGTGAGTGGCATTAAGGTTCTCGATTCTGGGGTGAAACTCTTTAATTGGCTTGATCCCGCAGGGGCTGCGGTTGAGGGATGGAACCTTGAAGACGTAGGCCAAAACTAGATCGTCTTCGTTGTAGATATTCACCAGTTTTCCCGTGATATTTTCTACATGCAGGCTCCACTGCTTATCGGCTTGCCTTCTGACGGCACCGCTGAGCAGAATGATATCTTCAAGGCGCGGATCTACAGTCTTAGGCCAACCTCGCATAATGTGGTAGGCTACCCTAGCTCCCAAGGAAAACCCCATCAGCGTAATCTGTCTTTCCGGCAAAGAGGAGAGCAGAGGATGGCCATAGTCAAGCCCCACTTTTTTGGCTTTGGCTTTGTGGGCTTCCCAGTGGGCAAGCAGTCCTACGCCAAGCTTAAGGGTGGATAAGGCGAATCTCACCGGACTGGAAGCATCTCACCAGAGGTAGTATGGGGATCCCATCCACCCAGCCCGTCGGAGTGTTTCCCACAATAGTCTTTTTTTCCAAGGTTGGGTTTCGCCTTCGCTGAGAAAACCGTTGATAAAAACCAGGGCCTCGTCCCAGCCTAGGGAGGGCTCGATAGGGATCAGCTCAGGCTTGTGGTGGACAGCTTCTTCGACAAGATAGTTCCAGGTTCCGTCAGCAAGAGTTCCCGTAAGATGGAGAGCAGTTGTGCCAGCTCCAGCAAGAACTTCTCTTGCTCCTCGAGCGACCTCAGTACCTAGGTCGAAAGCAGCTTGGGCAACTCAACTGCTTGAGTCGCCTGACCGACGACCTTAGCAGTGCCAAGGACAGCACCTGCAGATTTTCCCACAACCTCGGCAGCAATCTCCGCAGCCGCCTTTGGGGCTCCCCAAAGGATTTTCCCAACGATCTCCAGGATTGCTTTCTCCTTGAAATTAGCAAAGAACTTAACTTGTTCCACTTTACTCTACCCGCGCCGCATGGCGGTAACTCCCGTGGGATCCAGCACCTTGCCGCGCTCTGCCTCGGCATAGACTAGGTAGCGATCGCCACACTCCATCCAACTTTTGACACGGCACTCTAGGTAAGCCAGGGCATCCAAAAGGATCGGGCAGCCATTCTCGGCAGTGGCGATGGCTAGACCGGCAAAGCGATCTTCGCCAGGGCGTTGAGGCCGTTGAAAGTGCCGCTGCAGGCTGCTGCTTTTGCCCTCCCGCAAAATGTTGAGTACAAAGGGCACCTGGGGACGGGTAAGCAACTCTGCCTCGCTTTCCTTGCTCACAGAGAGGGTAAGGCCTGGGGGGTTGAAGCTGGCCTGGGCCACTGACCAGGTGAGAAAGCCGCGCGGGATCCCATCTTGCAGGGCGGTAACCACGCAGAGGGATCCCACTACCCGGCTGAAGGCCTGCACTAGCCGATCCGCCTGCGCTTCAACACCCCCTTGGCGGGAGGTGCGGGCTCGCTTGGCCTTGCGCAAGGCTTGGGCAAACTGGGATCCCGCCTCCTGACAGGCTTCCAGGATTGCATGGGTAGGCTTGAACCTAGCGCGGATGGTTGCAAACCCCAGGGTAAAGCCGGCATTGAGCAACTTGCTCTCAATGAGATCCACGGCTTCGCCGCTCCAGCCGTAGGAGCCAAAGACCCCGGCCAGCTTGGTGGTGGGAACGGAAGAGAGAATGATGCCCAGGGCTGTTTGGATTTGAACTGGAGGATGGCCGGCCAAGGTGGGGGATCCGATAATGAACCCCTGGCAGCGCTCTAGGGCTTGGGCAATCTCTTCAGGAGTGGCCCATTCGCAGTTAATCCGCTCCACGGTAACTCCCGCCCGCTCCAAGCCTTGGGCAATAGCCACCGCCATCAGGCCGGTGTTCCCGTAGGCGGAGGTGTACAGGAGAGCTACCCGCTGCTCCAGGGGATTCTCCTCGCACCACAGGTGGTAATCCAAGCGCAGCCGTCGCAGGCTGTGGCGCACCAGGGGGCCGTGGGCAGGGGCGTAGATTTGGGCGGGGAATTCTTCCAACTTGGCTAGGGCTGCCTTCACCTGGGGCGCTTGGCTACGGTGCAGGCAGTCAAAGTAGTAGCGGCGGTCTTCGCTGAGCTGCCGCCAATGCTCGTCGAACACCTGCTCGTCGCACACATGAGCGCCAAACAGCTTGTCGGTAAAGAGGATCCCCGTGGCCGGATCGTAGGTGCAGAGGGCGTCGGGGTGGCGGGGCGTGGGCACAGTGCGAAAATGCAACTCATGGCCTTCCCCCAGATCCAGGCGATCCCCATCTCGGATCACGCGCAGGCGAAAGGACTGGTTAGCTCCGTAGGCAATGCCAAAATCGGCAGCCTCCTCTTCGTCACGGCTAGGAGTTGGGGATTCCATGCCTTCAAAGGCCGCTCGCAGGGTGAGGGATCCGGGCTTAGAGCAGAGCACCACCGCATAGGGAGCCAGCGGCAGAAGCGCTTTGAGGGTGGCGATGCGGTTGAAGTTGACGTGGCTCAGTAGGATAAAGTCCAGCCGCTGCAGGTACTGGTGTTGGGCCAGCTCCTCCAAGAAGATGTCGGTAAAGGATTCTCCTGGGGGATCGATGAGCAAGGTCTGCCGCGCCTGGATGAGATAACTATTAGCCGTGGTGCCCCGCTGCCGGGCATATTCCAGCTCAAACTTTAGGCGATTCCAGGTGCGGGAGCGAAAAACCAGGGTAGAGGGGCCAATGGTGGCCACCTGGACATCGCGAGCAGGAGTCTTGCTCTCCATAGCAGCCTCCGATGCGGCATCTGTCCCCACCTTGCCACGAAATCAGCGAGACTGGGATCCTCTTTGGAAAACTTCGAAAGACCCGCTACTGGAGCGGGATCAGAGGGCTGACAACAGCTAACGTACAATTTGTCCATTGACCCTGAGTGTCTCCATGATCCAAGCTGCTGGATCTCCTCATTCGGATGCCCCTGCTTGGCATAGCCTGCCTCTTCCGGATGTTATCCAGAAGTTGCAAAGCGACCCCGACTGTGGCCTGACTAGCCAGCAGGTTACCCAAAGGCAGCGGGAATACGGCCCCAACGAGCTGATCTCCTCCCCTGGCCGCAGTGCCTGGCAGCTCTTCCTGGACCAATTCCGCAACGTCATGCTGCTGATGCTGATCGCCGTGGCGGCGATCTCAGCCCTTCTGGATCTGCAAAAGGGAGAGTTTCCTAAGGACGCCCTGGCCATTCTGCTGGTGGTGGGTCTCAATGGCTTGCTGGGCTACTTGCAAGAAAGCCGCGCGGAAAAGGCGCTGGCCACCCTGAAAAAACTGGCCTCCCCCAGCGTGCGGGTGCAGCGGGACGGCCTGTGGCAGGAGATCCCTGCTAACCAGTTGGTGCCAGGGGATCGGGTGCTGCTGGAAGCCGGAGTGCAAATCCCAGCCGACGGGCGCTTGGTGGAAGCAGTCAACCTCCAGGTGCGGGAGGCGGCTTTGACGGGGGAGGCGGTGCCGGTTACCAAGCAGGCCGATTGTGTCCTCCCCGAGGAAACTGAGCTCGGAGAGCGGCGCAACATGGCCTTCATGGGCACCGAGGTGCTCCAGGGGCGAGGGATCCTCTTGGTTACGGCCACCGGCATGAACACGGAGCTGGGCAAGGTGGCCAAGCTGCTCCAAGCAGTAGAAAACGAGCCCACTCCCCTGCAGCGGCGCATGAGCCAGTTGGGCAATGTGCTGGTGTCGGGATCCCTGGTCTTGGTGGCTCTAGTGGTGATCGTTGGGCTGCTGCAGGCCAGAAGCCTAGCGCCTTTCACCTCGCTGCTGGAAACTTCCCTCAGCATGGCCGTGGCGGTGGTGCCGGAAGGGCTGCCGGCTGTAACCACGGTTACCTTGGCTATTGGAACCCAGCGCATGGTGCGCCGCAACGCCCTCATCCGCCGCCTGCCAGCCGTGGAGACTCTGGGATCCGTCACCACCATCTGCTCCGACAAAACCGGCACCCTCACCGAAAACAAAATGGTGGTCACCGACATCCTCACTCCCGACCGCCACTACCACGTCAGCGGCACTGGCTACATTCCCAAGGGATCCTTCTACTGCGGCGGCCAGGCCATCGATCCCCAGAGCGCCCCCGATTTGCAGGCCCTTCTCAGGGCTGTGGTCTTCTGCAACGACGCCCTGTTGCAAGCTACCCTCCCAGCCCAGCGTGGCGCTGCCCCCACCTGGTCGATCCTGGGGGATCCCACGGAAGCCGCCCTGCTGGTGGCTGCTGCCAAGGCCAATCTGCAGAAAGCTTCTTTGCAGGAGCAGCACCCGCGGGTGCAGGAGATCCCTTTTAGCTCGGAGCGCAAGCGCATGAGCGTGGTGGTGCAAGAGGAGGGCAGCTACGGCGTCTACGTCAAGGGATCCGCTGAGCTGGTGCTGGAGCAGTGTGCCTATATCCAGAAGAGTGGAACCTGGCAGGCGCTGTCAGAAGCCGATCGACAAGCCATTCTGGCTGCCAACAACCGTTTGGCGGCCCAGGGCATCCGGGTTTTGGGGGTGGCCACCCAGCGGCTGCAGGGGATCCCGGAGAACCTCGAGGAGATTGAGCGCAACTTGGTGTGGCTGGGCCTAGTGGGCATGTACGATCCCCCTCGGCCCGAAGCGCGGGAAGCCGTAGCCCGCTGCCGCCAGGCCGGGATCCGCACCCTCATGGTAACCGGCGATCACCAACTCACTGCCATAGCCATTGCCCGCGAGCTGGGCATTCTCGACTCCGAGAGCCAGGCCATTGATGGGCGCACCCTCTCCCGCCTTAGCTTTGAGGAGCTGCTGCAGACGGTGCAAAGGGTCAACGTCTATGCCCGCGTGGCCCCCGAGCACAAGCTGCGCATCGTGCAGGCCCTGCAGAAACAAAACCAGTTTGTGGCCATGACGGGGGATGGGGTCAACGACGCCCCTGCCCTGCGCCAAGCAGATATCGGCATTGCCATGGGCATTACCGGCACCGATGTAAGCAAAGAGGCCAGCGACATGGTGCTTTTGGACGACAACTTTGCCACCATCGTGGCGGCCATTGAAGAAGGACGGGTGGTCTACAACAACATCCGCCGTTTTGTGAAATACATCTTGGGCAGCAACATCGGCGAGGTGTTGACTGTGGCGGCTACACCTCTCCTGGGCCTAGAGGACGTGCCGCTGACGCCCCTGCAGATCCTGTGGATGAACTTGGTAACCGACGGCCTGCCGGCTTTGGCTTTGGCAATGGAGCCAGCAGAGCCGGGGGTGATGCAGAGCCCTCCCTTCAACCCCAAGGAAAGCATCTTCGCCCAGGGGCTGGGAGCCTACATGGTGCGCGTCGGCGTGGTCTTTGCCATCTCCACGATCCTGATGATGGCCATCGTGAAAGCCCATATCCCCCACTGGCGCACGATGGTCTTTACCACCCTGTGTATTGCTCAGATGGGCCATGCGCTGGCGGCTCGCTCCAATGACAAGCTGACCATCGAGCTCAACCCCTTTTCCAATCCCTACCTGCTGGGGGCTGTGTTGGCCACTTTGCTGCTGCAGTTGGCCCTGCTCTATGTGCCCTTCCTGCGCAGCTTTTTCGGGACGGAAGAGTTGACCCTTTCAGAACTGCTCATTTGCATGGGCTTTAGCACCGTGGTGATGGTCTGGGTAGATCTGGAAAAACTCTACCGCCGCTGGCGCCAGGGTTCCCGTCAAACCCCTTGAGCAGAAAAGCCAGGGAGTCTACACCCCTCTCAGAGGGGTAGGGGAACTTTTTTGCTTCAGAAGTGACAGTTGTTGTTTTGGCCAGCCTACGGATCCTTCGGAAACCCCTGCCAGGAGATCCGGCAAGCCAGCCAAGCCCCGCTGGGATCCCTAGCAGCAAGATGCCCAAGCTGTGGCCCAGTGGCTCATCGTCTCAAGGGCAGCAGCACCCTAGGGGCCAAGGCCCTTGGCCAAATCTGTAAAGAAGTTTCTCCGACGGCTGGGAGCCAAGTACTCGCGGGTTATCCTCGAGCTGTCGGCTGCTGTGCCAAAACCTCTTTCTTCTCCATCCAGGTGCCCATGCGGGAGCTTGAGGTTGGTCTTTTGACTGGATCTAACTCCGCTTCCGCGGAGAAGGGACTTCTTCTCCTAATTGTGGACGATGATCCCAGCCAGCGGCTTTTGGCTCGTTACGCCCTGGAGCGAGAAGGCTACCACATCCTAGAAGCCGACAGCGGCATAGCCTGCCTAGAAGCTGCAAGCCGCTACCAGCCAGATATAGTACTCCTGGATGCGGTGATGCCGGGCCTAGATGGGTTTGAGTGCTGCCGCCGCCTCCATGCCCAAAACCCTGACATGCCGATTTTAATCGTCACCGCTTTGGAAGACGAAGCTTTTGTCAACGAGGCTTTTGCTGCAGGAGCCAGTGACTACATCCCTAAGCCTATCCACTGGTCAGTTCTGAAGCGGCGGCTGCGCCACTTGCTGCAAGTTAGCCAGGCCCAACGCCGTCTACAACAGCTTAACCAAGAACTGGAAGCCAAGGTGAAGGAGCGCACTGCTCAACTGGCCTGCCAGGTAGCAGATTTGGAGCAGCTCAACCGCCTCAAAGACCACTTTTTGGCCGCGGTCTCCCACGAGCTGCGCACGCCCTTAACCAAAATCAGACTAGCCTTGGAACTCCTGGGCCGCACCTCCCTCAACGAGAAGCAGCGGCAGTACCGGGACATTGCCCTGCAGGAGTGCGAGGTCGAAATCCATCTTATCGACCGCCTGTTGGCTCTGCAGGGTCTGCAAGGGAAAGAGTGGGGCTCTGCCGTTGCGGCCATTGATCTGCCCAGCTTTTGGCAGAGCTTGCTCGAGTCGGCACGGCAATGTGCGCAGGCCCACTCCCTCACGCTACAGGTTGGGGATCTGCACCCGCCTGCCTCGGGATTTTACAGCCATCCGCAGCTCCTGGATCAGGTTCTCAAAGAACTGCTGAGCAATGCCTGCAAGTTTACCCAGCCAGGTGGCACTATCTGTCTAGAGATCCAGTCGATTCCTGGAGGGGTCGAGTTTAGGGTCGGTAACAGTGCTCAGATTGAGCCCGAACACTTGCCCCACATTTTCGAGCCCTTTTACCGCGTGCCCACCACGGATCCCTGGGTCCAGCCAGGCAGCGGTTTGGGGCTGGCTTTGGTGAAGCAGTGGGTGGAGTATCTGCGGGGCCACATCCAGGTCACTAGCCAAAAGGGGTGGACCTGGTTTGTACTACGCCTGCCCAGTCTAGTGCCATCCAATCCTTGAGGCCCCCTAATGGCCGACAGCAGCAGTTTCAGCAGTGGCAAAGGAAGTGCCGCAGCCGCAGGTAGCCACGGCATTGGGATTCTTGAATTTGAAGCCACCCCCCAACAGATCTTCGGAAAAGTCGACAGTGAGGCCCTGGAGCAGGGTCATGCTCAAGGGATCCACCGCCACCCGGAGATCCCCAAAGTCGAAGGTGTGATCGTCGGGGTTGGCCTGGGACTCAAAGTTCATCACATAGGAGAGGCCAGAGCAGCCGCTGGGCTTAACCCCCAGGCGCAGAATGGGCTGGGATCCCTCTTTCTCGTACTTGCTGCGCAGGCGCTTTAGCTCTTGGATGGCGCTATCGGTCAAGGTGATCATGGCGGGAAAGCTGACACGTACCCCTATCCTAACAATCCTTTCCAGGCGGAAACAGTTGATAAGCTAGGGATCCCGTTCCTTAACGTTGTCGACGTTTGACCCTTGTGACGGATCCTAACGCCATCCGGGTTACCTTTCTGGGTACCAGCTCCGGCATGCCCACCCGCCAGCGCAATGTGTCAGGAGTGGCGGTGCAGTTTCCGCAGCGGTCGGAATGGTGGCTGTTTGATTGTGGCGAGGGCACCCAACACCAGCTCCTGCGCTTAGACGAGCTGCGCCCCAGCCAGTTGCGCCGCATTTTCATCACTCACATGCACGGGGACCACATCTACGGCCTGCCGGGACTGTTGGCTTCCTGCGGCCTGGGCAGCACCCCCCAACACATCGACATCTACGGTCCCCCCGGCCTGGAAGAGTATCTGAAGGCGGTGCTGCGATATAGCGAGACGCGGATCCCCTATTCCTTTCGGGTTCACACCGTAGAGACAGGTCTCATTCTCCAGGATCCGGAGTACTGGGTCTTTTGCGCGCCCCTGGATCACCGGGTGCCTGCCTTTGGCTACCGCGTGGTGGAACAGGACCGACCAGGCACTTTTAACGTGGCCAAGGCCCAAGCGGATGGAATCCCACCTGGCCCCCTCTACGGCCAGCTCAAAGCTGGGCAATCCATCTTCTGGCAAGGCCGCTGGCTCCACGGACGAGACTACGTGGGGGATCCCATTCCAGGCCGCAAGTTCTCCTATTGCACCGACACGACTTTCTGCCGCAACGCCGTTGACCTCTCTCGCGCCGCCGATCTGGTCATCCACGAGGCCACCTATGCCGAAGCCGATCGCGACTTGGCCCATCGCGCCAAGCACTCCACTGCTGCCATGGCTGCGCGGGTGGCTGCCGAGGCCAAAGCCCAAACCCTCATCCTCACCCACTTCAGCCCTCGCTACACCTCGGATGGCCCCATCACTTTGGAAGACCTGCTGGCCGAAGCCCGGGCCATTTTTCCCAACACCCTCCTGGCTCGGGATCGGATGACCTACGAGATCCCTCGCCGCAGCCCTGTTCCCCTAGCGCTGGAGGTGTAGGTTTGCCTCGCTAGAATGGTAAAAACTGTCCCAACCAGCGATGACGGATCCCAGACCCTATTTCGAACGGCCCAAAACCGAACAACTGGACCAAAGCGCCAGCGAGTGGCAAACCTTTAGCGCCTTGCCCCCAGCAACCTCCCTGCCTCCTGTACAGGCCGAGCAATCGGCTCCCCAGGCAGCTAGGGTTCCCCAGGATGAGGAAACCCTGCCCAAACTGGCTCCCTGGGGCAAACGGGTCGGCGCCTTTGCTCTAGATTTTGGGCTGGGACTGGGGGTTTCCTACCTGGCGCAGGGCTTGGCTTCTCTGGTAGGAGCCGATGCGGCTGCCGTGGACATGACCGGCTACATTGCCTTTTTTGCCACTTGGCTGGTGAACCGCGGCTACTTCCAATCTCGACCCGCTGGCCAGAGCTTGGGCAAATGGCTGCTGAACCTCAAAACCCTGGATCCGGAAACCGAGGCCTCACCTCACCTAGTTCGCTCCTTGGCCCGCGAGGGAGTGCTCTCGCTGTTTATCCTCACGGCAGCCCTGCTGGTGCCGCTGGCTGCCGACGGACTGTTTGCCTTCTTCGACAAGGAAAAGCGCCAGAGCATCCACGACCGCGCCGGGCGCACCCTAGTGGTGGAATCCGAGCAGGGCTACCGCCTGGATGAAAAAGTCCTACGGCTGCTCCAAGAAATTCTCGAGGGAGAAGCTACTGAGGACGTTAAACTGGCTGCACGGGATCTTCTGCGCAAAGCCCAGCGCAACGAGGCAGTACGGGGTCTCTCCAGCCAGCTAGGGCGCCTACGTCAGGATGTTGGCCGCAACACCCGCAGCCTTCGCCAGCAGACCAGCAAGCAAGTTAAAAGCTGGCTTGCTTCCCTCAAAGAAAAGTTGGATAATTGGTAGTTGCGCTTACACGCAAGCCCTTCTCCAACCATGGCTGTTGAGGTTGGAGAGGTAGCCTAGTACTCTCTCTGCAGAGGAATTCACCATGGCCAAGGGAAAAGGCGCTCGCATCATCGTTACGCTGGAGTGTACGGAGTGCCGCACCAACGTTAACAAGCGTTCTCCAGGTGTGAACCGCTACACCACTACCAAAAACCGCCGCAACACCCCCGGTCGCTTGGAACTGAGAAAATACTGTCCCAAGTGTAACCGCCATACTCTTCACAAGGAGATCAAGTAGTTCTGGAGCTATGGTTTACGTTCGCCGTCGCTTGTCTCCCATCAAGCCGGGAGAACCCATTAGATACACTGACGTTGAGCTGCTCAAGAAGTTCGTAACCGAGCGCGGCAAAATCCTGCCTCGCCGCATTACGGGGCTAACCGCCAAGCAGCAGCGGCAAGTCTCCAAAGCGATCAAACAGGCGCGCATCCTGGGCCTTCTTTACTTTGTCAACAAAGAAGGGTAGTTGCGTCGGCTTCTAATGAGCCTGCAGCTTTCACCGCAGTTGCAAGCCCGAATGGCCCAACCCCTAGAGATTGGGGGAGTGAAGATCTTCAGTCGGGTTTTTCAGGCACCGCTATCAGGGGTAACCGACATGGTCTTCCGGCGGCTAGTCCGCCGTTTTGCCCCCCAAAGCATGGTTTACACTGAGATGGTCAGTGCCATCGGCTTGCACTATGCCCGCGAGTTGCCCCGCGTTATGGAGGTGGGGGAGGGGGAGCAGCCCATCGGCATTCAGTTGTTTGACTGCCGGCCCCATTTCCTAGCTGAAGCCGCTCGCATGGCTGTGGACGAAGGGGCAACCCTGGTGGATATCAACATGGGCTGCCCGGTAAATAAGATTACCAGAAACGGTGGGGGCTCCTCCCTGCTGCGAGATCCAGACACCGCTGCAAAAATTGTTGAGACAGTGGCCAAGGCAGTAGAGGTACCCGTTACCGTAAAAACGCGCTTGGGCTGGTCGGACGAGGAGATTAACATTTTGGATTTTGCCTACCGCCTTCAGGAGGCAGGAGCCCAACTTATTACTGTACACGCTCGGACACGTGCCCAGGGCTTCAGCGGCAGAGCCCGCTGGGAGTGGATCCGCCGCGTTAAGGAACGTCTGCGCATCCCGGTCATTGCCAATGGAGACATCTTCTCCACCGCTGCAGCCGTGAAGTGTCTCGAAGAAACCGGCGCTGACGGGGTGATGTGTTCCCGCGGCACAATGGGCTACCCCTTCCTAGTGGGAGAGATCGATCACTTCCTTAAGACCGGGCAAGAGAGACCGCCTGCTACTCCCTTAGAGCGAATTCAAGTAGCCTTGGAGCATCTGCGAGGGCTTTGGGAATACAAGGGGGAGCGCGGGATCCGGCAGGCCCGCAAGCACATGACCTGGTATGTCAAAGGCTTTGCCGGCGCCTCCCACTTTCGCGCCCTTCTCTGCCGCATCGAGACGCTGCAAGAGGGAGAAGCGCTGCTGCTGCAGGCCATGAAGCATTGCCAAGATGCCGCTCCGGAGCCTGAGGATGAGGAAATGGGTGAGGCTCTTGAGAGAGAACACGCTGCCACCAAGGAAGCTCTTCTGGCTTAGCCACCCTTCCCCTTCCTTAGCACTCTGTACTGAGGTAGCTTAGCTGCCCACAGGCCTCCCCTCCTAGCTGCTTGAAGGGAGCAGGCTACCAATCTATTTTCTGCTTTCCCAGAAGGCTCCTCGCCAATCCCTGCCAGGTCGCCCCTAACCTAGATGGGATCCCTCCTGAGGCTACGGCTTCCCAGTCTAGAGGATCCCCAAGGAGCAGAGCATTAAGTTTTGTAAACTTTTCAGGCTCCCGCCTTGCCAGCCTGTGGAAAACTTGTGGAAAACTTTGGAAAACTGTGGAAAACCTGTGGAAAAAGACCCTAGGTTATCCACAAGGTATAAATACCCTGTGGAAAAGACCCCCAAGTTATCCACAGATTTTCCACAGGCAGGGAATAAGCTCAAAGGCTTGCGGCGTAAGGCTTTGCTAATCGTCGGGCAATCAATTTCCACAATTTCCACAGGCCCTACTACTAAAAAATTTAAATTGGGTAGGGATCGTGGTTTGTAATCTTCCTCGCGCGCGAGAGTGCAAGCTAAGGGATCGCCTGGGGCGAGTGGGTGCTAGGATTGGCATACTCAGCTCGCAAGTCCCGCAATGGTGCAAGCTCAGCGTCCTGTGGAGGGAGAATCCAGGGCTGCCATGTTCGCGTCTGCCCCGCGCGACGGCGGGTCTGGAGATCTCCACGGCGTTGACGACGCTATGGGCCAGCCCTTCCCCCAAGCGGGAGAGAGTCCTAGCGGCAGCCTTTGCTTTACCTGTGAGCAAGCCGAGCTCAGCCAGCACCTGGCAACAGTTGGGCGAGCGGTTGCCAGTCGCCCCGCCCTGCCGATTCTGGCCAACGTGCTGGTAGAAGCCAGTGCAGAAATGCAGCGTGTGGCGCTGACTGGCTTTGACCTCAGCTTAGGCATTCGCAGCGAGTTTGAAGCGGAGGTGAAGGCATCCGGTCGCCTGGCTTTGCCAGCCAAGCTGTTTGGCGACATTGTCAGCCGTCTGCCTAGAGGCCCAGTTACCCTGAGCCAAGCTCAGGAGCGTGTCCTCCTCACCTCAGCCGCTGGCCAGTACCAGTTGCGCAGTGTTGCAGCAGAGGAGTACCCCACCCTGCCGGAGGTGGCGATCCCTGCTGCCAGCGAGGTGGCTGCCGCTTGCCCCGGCGGGAGCGAGTCCCTTGAACACCCCGCGGCGCAGGCTCTAGAGGTGCCCATTGAGAGCCTACTGCAGGGCATTGACCAGACCCTCTTTGCTGCCTCTAGTGACGAGACCAAGCAGGTGCTCACAGGGGTGCATGTCAAGCTCGTGCCAGGGGATCCGCCACAGCTGGAGTTTGCAGCTACCGATGGACATCGGCTGGCCATAGCCCAAGTGGAAGTTGAGGGAATCCCGGTCGAGGTATCCAGGGGAGGACCTGACTTCACCATTCCTGCTCGAACTCTGCGGGAGGTGGAGCGCATCCTCAGCGCCCAAACGGTTGCCTCCAGGGTGGAGTTGCGGTTTGACCGGTCGCAGGTGCAATTTGTTCTGCCCCCTGGCGCCAGTAGCGCTCAGTGCCAGCAGCGGATTACCAGCCGCCTTTTGGAGGGCCAGTACCCCGACTACAACCGTCTGCTGCCCAAGCAGTTCGAGCGACACGTAACCTTAGAGCGTTGGCCCCTGGTGGAGTCCCTAGAGCGGGTGGGGGTGTTTGCTGCCCGGCGGAACGACATCGTCAAGCTCAGTCTCTCTGCGGCAACCCAAACCCTACGCATTAGCACCGAGGCACCCGACGTAGGCAGTGGCGAGGAATTGCTGCCAGTACAGATGACCGGCCCTGATCTCGAGGTGGCCTTCAATGTCCGCTACCTGCTGGAGGCTCTCAAGGTGTTCCACACGCAGCAGGTGAGCCTGGAGCTCAACGGAGCCACGCAGCCAGCCGTTTGGAAGCCAATTGGGGCGATGCGCCTCTGCTATTTGGTCATGCCAGTACAACTGCGGGCAGCCTAGGGCGTTTCGCGGTTGGAAGAGTGCCATTCAGCAGGCTGAGAGGCGCTTGGTTGGCCACCTGGCGGGCTTGGTCCATAGTTCAGGGGCACATGAGCCATCACCTTCGTCCATTACTCTGAGCGGCCTGAGAGTGTAGCGCTGGGGAGCTGCGCTGGCTGCTCTAGAGGCTCCACTCGATGGCGATCTAATCCCGGCTCACCTACTGCCGAATCGGCATCTCCGTGGAGGGCAGCTTGGGCGTTGCGGCGCAGTCGGTGGGCCTTGAGCCGGCGCAGGGCAGAGGCGGGAAACCGGCGGTCGAACTCCTCATCGCCAATCCGGGCCAGTTCTTGGAGATCGGGGGCAACATTCCAAGGGTAAGGCTGAAAGTCGGGAAGGGGACTGGGCCGAGCAAAGCGCTGGTTCCAAGGACAAACCTCCTGGCAGATGTCGCAGCCGGCCACCCAGTTGTGCAGGTTCTGGGCAATCTCAGCAGGGATCCGCTCGGCGTGGCTTTCCAGGGTGTGGTAGGCAATGCAGCGGCGCGAATCCACTACCCCTGGGCTGACGATGGCCTGGGTAGGGCAGGCCTCCAGACAGCGGGTGCAGGTGCCACAGTGGGCAGTATGGGGACGGTCGGGAACTAGCTTGAGAGTGGTCAGGATCACTCCCAGAAACACCCAGGAGCCGTACTCGCGGGTGAGCAGGAGGCTGTTTTTGCCAATCCAACCCAAGCCCGCCTGCATGGCCCAGGGCTTTTCTGCCACCGGGCCAGTGTCTACGTAGAAGCGACCCTGGTAATTGGGAAATTGAGCTTGCATCCAAAGGTGGAGCTGTTTGAGTCGCCGTCCCAGCACGCGGTGATAATCTCGCCCCCAGGCGTAGCGGGAGATCTTGCCTTTGGCCGGATCCCGGCTGTGGGGGGTGGGAGTGTAGTAATTGAGGGCCACACAGATTAGGGATTGTACCCCCGGCAGCACCAGCTCCAGATTCTGGCGCCGCGGATCCGCCATCCAGGCCATGTCGGCAGCCATACCGGCAGCCAGCCAGGCCCGTAGACCTGCCCAATCAGGAGGGTTTGCCGCGCTGGCAATGCCGACTTTGTCAAAGCCCAGCGCCCGCGCCTGTTGCTTCACCTGCTCGGTGGCTTTGGCCCAGTCCATCTCTGACTCCCCAGGGATCCCCGCCATGACTACCCCGGCAAACCCATCACCTGACGGTAGCGGGCCTCCAGCTGGGCTGCCTGCTGAGAGCGGCGGAAGGGATCCCAGGAGCTGTGTCGAAATAGCTCCTGCCGCAGCTTGGCTACATCCACCGTCGTTACTTCGCCATCGGCCACCACTTGTTTTCCCCTGATCCAGACGCTGTGGACTGCTTGGGTGGGCCGGCCCAGCACCAGTAGCCCAATAGGATCCGTGCGAGGTAGCAGCGACAGTTGGGTGAGATCATAGAGCACCAGGTCAGCCTGCTTGCCCACTTCCAGAGATCCCAGCTTGTCCCCCAGCCCCAGGCCGATGGCCCCACCACGGGAGGCCATTTCAACGCTCTCGCGGGGGGAGATCCAGTGCCGGTAGTCGGGATCGGTGACGTTGTGCAGGATGGTGCCGATTTTGATCGCCTCTAGGAGATCCTGGGAGTCGTTACTGGCCGCTCCATCGCAGCCAAAGGCCACGTTGACCCCCGCCTGGCGGTATTTCAGAATAGGGGCAATGCCACTGCCCAGGCGCAGGTTGCTTAAGGGGTTGTGAACAACCGTCGAGCCTGTGCGGGCCAAGATCTCGATATCGCTTGCAGTCAGCCAAACGCAGTGGGCTAGGGAAGTTTTTCGGTCTAGGTAGCCCAGGCGCTCCAGATGCTCCACAGCACTACAGCCGTACTTTTCCTGAGCCAGCAGCTGCTGGGCGCGGGTTTCTAAGAGGTGGGCGTGGCGAGGCAGGTTGTACTTCTGGCTGAGCTCAGCACAGCCTTCGAACAGCTGGTCGGAGCAGAGTTGAATGCCGGTGGGGGCCACCATTAGGCTGATGCCTTCCTCAGGCCGGTGGTACTTTTGAATTGCCTCTTCCAGCATGGCCAACACCTCTGCGGTAGAGAGGGGATAGGCTGCCGACCCCCCTTCTCCACCCGGCAGGCAAGCGGGGAGAGCCTGATCCTGAAGCAGCGGACCAATGAAGGCGCGGATCCCGACCTCCCGATAGGCCCGCACGGCTGCCTCAACGGTGGCCAGCTCCTGGCCAGGAATGAGGATCAGGTGATCCACTACAGTCGTGCCGCCGCTAAGCAGAGTTTCCACCGCCGTCGCCAGGGCGCTGAGATAAACCTTCTCTGGATCCGGCGGCGCGTACTCATGGAGTTGCGCTAGCCAAAGTTCCAGCGGGTAGGGCGGGATGATCCCTCGCTGCCACAGCTCGGAAGAATGGGTGTGGGCGTTAACAAAGCCCGGCAGCAGGAGCTTGTTGTCAGCGTTCAGTTCCACGCTGTCTGGCGCCCCTGCCAACAACCCCTTGCCGATAGCGGCGATTTGCTCCCCTTCAATGCGGACATCTGTCGTCTCGTAGCCGCTAGCAGTGGGGATCAGCGCATTGCGCAAAACGTAGCTCATGGCGGGAACAGGAAAAGGCCGTCGGAGCCAAGCGCGCCAAGGTTAGCGGCTAAAGTTGGGCTGAGGCTATTTCTTCTTGGTAGAGCCCTTCTTGGCAGGCTTGCCCTCGGCGGCTGCGGGCTCAGCAGCCCCTGCAGCAGGCTCGGGAGGAGCTGTCTCCGCTGGTGTCGGCTGGGGCTCGGCTGGATTCAGACCTGCCTGGGCAGCCACCTCAGCGGCAAAATCCGTCTTTTCTTTCTCAATTCCTTCTCCCAAGACAAAGCGAGCAAACCGCCGCACCCGGATGTTTTCTCCCAGCTTGGCGATGTGTTGCTTGACCAATTCCTCTACGGTGATCGAGGGATCTTTGATGAAGGGCTGATCCATTAGAGACAGCTCTTTCAGGCGCTTTTCAAGGCGACCTTGGATAATTTTTTCCCGCACATGCTCGGGCTTGCTAGCCAGATCCTCTTTGCCCATCTCGATGGCCTTCTCCCGCTCCACCACTTCAGGAGGGATCTGGTCAATGCTGACGTACTCCACGTTTTGGCAGGCGGCAATTTGCTTAGCGATGTCCTGAACCAGCTTTCTAAACTCTTCGTTACGGGCTACAAAGTCGGTCTCGCAGTTGACCTCTACCAAAACGCCGATCCGGTTGCCGAAGTGGATGTAGCTATCGACAACTCCCTCAGCGGTAATGCGGCCAGCCTTCTTGGCTGCTCCTGCTAAGCCCCTCTGGCGCAGCAAGACGATAGCCTTCTCCCTGTCGCCGCCAGCTTCTTCCAGGGCCTTTTTGCAATCCATCATGCCTGCGCCTGTTTCTTCGCGCAGTTTTTTGACAAGTTGGGGATCGATTTTGACACTGGTCTTGGTGTCGCTCATGAGAGTTCCTCAGCTAAAGTAAAGGATATGGTGGGGTGTAAACTGCCCCTGGCTAAAGCTAGGGGCTTTGAGCAGCCCTACAGTTGGCAAGCCAACCATAGACCTCCAGGCTGGGTTACAAAAGCAGCCGCCCAGAGTACGCCGCGCCGCTAGCTATTTGCTCTTGTAGCCTAGCACGGGAGGGGTTCCCTCTCCCCCTACGAAGCTCGTCAGCCGCTCCCCTGGGAAATAATTCTAAACCTAGCTCCCCAAGGGTAGGGGCAGAAAGGAGGCAAGGGAATGCCAGGGGGGTCTGGAATCCCTTTGGGGCTACTCGCCCTCGTCGGCCTCCCCTTCGTCTCCCAGGTCTTCCAGAATGTCTTCTTCTAGATCCACAGCCCCCTCGTAGTCGTACTCCTCCTCTTCGCCGATGTCGAGCTGCCCATGCCGCCCCTCGTAGATGGCATCGGCCAGCTTGCCTACAAT